>JAPDPQ010000022.1:0-90526 GCA_034506395.1 candidate division KSB1 bacterium
GGAACGAAGATTTGTTCATTGAATTCAAACTTAGTACATTTTTCAGGAAGAACGTCTCCTCGGAAGGATCGGTCAGTTGCTCAGTCACGCTGGTTTCGTCAAAGGTGTTCAGTTTTTTATAGATGGCGGCAATTGCCCGTTTCCGAATCGCTGGCAAACGGGGTAAACTATTGTACAGGCGCATGACCGATTCCAGCGGCAGGTTGTCCAGCTTCAACACTTCAAACAGGATGGCGCTATTTTTGGGCGAGAGCCAATCGGCTAAATCCTTCTCCTGCGGCAGGAGATCGATGATATTTTTGACTTTTTCATTATCCAACGATTCCTGTTGAAAGCTTGGGATATCAATCTGCATTGGTTCAAATGTCGCATGCAGGTAGCCGCAGACGATTTTTTCAATGGCGCTCTCCAGCTTTTCGCCTGGCAATAATTTGTTCAGCTCGTGGGTGACGATGGCTGGCAGTTCCAGTGCAGGGGAAGTTTCTTCTCCCCTCGCTGAGCGGGAATCACTAATGGCAATATAGACCTCGCCTCGTGGTAATGCTGCTTCATCCAGCCATTGCCCAAAAATGCCTTTTAACTGGTCGGGCTTGAATTTGCGGCCGTAGAGCGCCTCGGTCAGCTCGTTGATGTCCCGCTCCACGATGATGATGTCGTCCGACAGCGCTTCGTTCAGGCTGGCGATGGTGTGGGGATTGATGTTTTTCTCCAACTCGGTGAGCGACTGAAACGTGGCCGTATCTAGGTTGAGAAAATATTCGAACACATCCCCTGCATCGACATCTTCATCCGCCAGTCGGCGGACCGTGACCTTGTACTCCACGATTTTGTTGTAATTATCCTTCGACTTGATAGCGGTCAGATATTCTTCGATGCCCGCCCTGATCATGCCCATCAGCTCATTTTTGTCATATTTCTTCTCTGCTGTCGTCGCTTTCAACTGGCAGGAGCAGACGGGCTTGGATTGCAGCTCGCTGAACAGATCCCGCTGACACTGCGACGCCAGGATCGAATTGATGATGTTCTGGATGCGAATGAAATCGTTTTTC
Organism: candidate division KSB1 bacterium; assembly: GCA_034506395.1. Lineage (NCBI taxonomy): Bacteria > Pseudomonadati > Candidatus Zhuqueibacterota bacterium. The sequence goes on from JAPDPQ010000022.1 coordinate 1,050, forward strand.
ACCCAGATCAGCTCGATGCCCGACAGATGCTTGAGGATGTTGAACTCTGAGCTATCCCTGACCTGCCGAATCTCGGCGAAATAGTCACTGGGATAAAGCTGGGCGTGATCGAGGGCACGGATTTACATGATTTGTACCAAACGCTGCGGGATAAATTAAATCCTTTTCAGAATAGCATTGACAGCTACGGTCTGGAAACGCTGTTTTCGGATTTCGAGCAGTTCAAGTCCGCCTATCGAGAGCATTATGCACCCTATCACTTCCAGCTTTATAATGGACACCTTTTTTTAGATAAACATCGAATAATGTCCCCTGGACGTATGGATCATCCGGATGCTCGGTCAACATTTCATTTAAAATATTTTCCGCTTCATCAAATCTTTTTAGCCGGATCAACTCCCTGACATACCGAAGATTGACTACAGATTTTGAGATTTATCTGGACATGAGAATTATAATCAGGATTTCATTTTTTTAGGAAGAAATTTAAATAAAATTAATTCTGAAATCAACACCTATTTCGATATCATGTGTCGCTTCTGAAATATTAATTTAGAACGATTATGACTCTTGATTTGAAAACCCAAAAACAAAGGGGAAAATCCCTTTAAAATTTCCCCTCAACTTATCAATACCGTTGACTTTTTGCTTTTTTTTAATTAGATTCGGTTTCGATTTTTCCAAGTATTTTCACTGGATTAAAAATATGTTTAGTTTTTGATGCTAAAGGATTAACCAAAGCCTCAAGCTATTTTGTGCTCATTTTTGCTTCTCATGACACAACTTGGTGAAATTGGAGTGGCAAACTATTGAAGAAAAAGCTTCTCGGTAAAACGCTCGATCAAATATTCCAAGGAAGGAGAAAGGCTATGGAGATTTCATTCATTATCTCAGCAATGATTCTGATGTTTAACCTGCTGCCAATTTCTTCTTTCGCTAAATCTAAAGAGAACCGAATTATAATCAATGCGGATTTGGGCAAACATCAAATCAGCAGGCATATTTATGGTCATTTCTCTGAGCACTTGGGCCGATGTATTTATGGTGGTTTCTGGGTTGGAGAGAACTCAAATATTCCAAATGTTCGGGGAATCCGAACAGATGTAGTAAAAGCTCTACGCGAGATCGTCATTCCCAATCTTCGTTGGCCAGGCGGTTGCTTTGCTGACACATACCATTGGAAGGATGGCATTGGTCCCAGAAATAAACGGCCATCCATCGTAAATGTGCACTGGGGAGGTGTGACCGAAGATAATAGTTTCGGCACCCATGAATTTATGGATTTATGCGAACAGTTGGGTTGTGAACCATATATCTGCGGAAATGTCGGAAGCGGGACGGTTCAAGAGATGGCGGAATGGGTTGAATACTTAACATCTGACGCACAAAGCCCAATAACCCGGCTGCGAAAGCAAAATGGACGCGAGCGGCCATGGAAAGTGACCTTTTGGGGAATAGGCAACGAAAACTGGGGCTGCGGCGGAACAATGACGCCAGAGTATTATTCCAATCAGCTTCGGCAATATGCTACCTATTGTCGGGATTACGGTGATAATCGACTCTTCAAAATCGCTTGTGGTCCGAGCGATGATAATTATCATTGGACTGAAGTGATCATGAGCGAATGGGCGAAAACTCCTTCTTGGCTTCGAGGCTACATGAATGGCCTATCGCTCCATTACTATACAGTTTGTCACGATTGGAGCAAAAAGGGCTCAGCTACTGAATTCGATGAGTCCGAATGGTTCTTGACGCTATCCAAGACTCTGAAAATGGATGAATATATCACAAAGCATTCTGTGATTATGGATAAATATGATCCAGAAAAACGAATTGCCCTCATTGTTGACGAATGGGGCAACTGGCATGATGTTGAACCAGGTACAAATCCTGGATTTTTATACCAGCAAAATACACTTCGAGATGCCATGGTGGCCGCTGTGAATCTTGATATTTTTAACAAGCATTGCGATCGCGTCAAGATGGCAAACATTGCTCAGACCATCAATGTATTACAAGCTATGATTTTGACTCGAGGCCCAGAGATAGTTTTAACACCATCTTACTATGTCTTTAAGATGTATAAAGTCCATCATGATGCCATCAACCTACCCTTAGAAATTATCTGCGAAAAATATTCCTATCAAGGACAATCAATCCCAGCGATCAGCGCTTCAGCATCAAAAAATAAACAAGGGTTAATTCATCTCACGCTAAGCAATCTGAATCCAGTTGAACCGCTAGAGGTCCAATGCGAGATCAGAGGTTTGGATAAAATGGAGTTTGTGGCTGGGCAAATTATCACTGGGGAACGAATTAATTCGTTCAATGATTTTGGCAAACCAGAACAAGTTAATATAAAAAATTTCGAGGACGTCCAAATCAATCACGGAGAGCTGCTCATTAAATTACCATCAAAATCAATTATTATGCTGGAATTAAATCATTAAAATTTTATCGCTACCCTGATAAAAAGGGTAATATTTTGCTTCGCTCACCAAAAATATTTTTCATAACGACCAATTGCTTATGCTATTGAAACTGAATAGCAATGCATTATAAAAATTATCATCAATTAAATTCTTATTTAAAAATAAAATTCAAAAAGCACTTATATCAAATTTTGTAAACAAAAGTAAAAAAATTTCTCTTGACAATTTTGATTTTTTTTATATATTAGATGGGCTCAAAATAAATATCTTTGCTTGATGAGTCATAGAAAAGTATAAATATTCATAAAATTTTGTGAATATCATTTTTATTAACATTTCTTGCTAAATTTGAATAGCAAGCGGTCATGCAATCCAAAAGCAGAAGTTCAAACGATATAAATTGGGGAAATGACAAACATTTTTGAGTCATCAAGCATATGAGTTGAGCTAAAAAAGTAATCTGCTTTGAAGCTATTAATCTAGATAACAACGTTGTCCGATATTATGTTGCTTTGCAAAAAGCTATTGAGTACAATATCAGACTTTCATTCCATGCAAATGTATTCGAATTTTATATTTTTTTTCGCAGTTGTGGAACTCAAAACCCAGTTTCGTGTTAAAGAATGCTAACTAATTTTTTGATCAGCAGTGGTAAGAATTTTTAGGGGGAAGAGAAATTAGTAACCGGATTAGAAGACCTGAGTAAAGAAAATTGATGATAGAATTTACTTGATCTTAATATTCTCTTTCTGATCTTCTTAGCTTCTTCTTGTTAATGATATTCTCTTCTCGCTAATCCTGAATCTCATCCTTTGGCTTACATCCAAAATTCTCCACACGGTCTTATTTTCTTTAGGATCCACATCTCTGATCATCATCCCTATGCTCTTGTTTAAATAAAAATATTTTACACACAAATTTGTTCTGAAAATTTAGAAGGATTAATTTAAGCTAAAATACAAGACTAAATTGGTCGTAATTATTTTTATCTAGAATAATTCATTTCTAAATATTAAGCAATTTATTAAAAAAAATATCGGCTAATTATGCAAAATATGCATTTGTGAGTCAATTTAAAAATTGCATGATCACTTTTAAAAACAAATTCAAGGGTGTATGTCAAAGCAATGAATGCTTAGGTATCAGAATTTCGTTTATATTGAGAGAGGCTCACGCTTAAAATTCAAATGAGGTGCTTCAACGCATTATTAAGTTTCCAATCCAATTTGCTTTGGATATAAAAGCACTAAGCTGTCAATAAAAAACCGGTGTAATCAATTATCCGATCACAATTTTTTAACGATGAAAAAATTTCGTAACATCTGGGCTGAATTGTAAAAGCGATCTTGTTCTGCCTCTGATGCTGATTCTATACTAAGCCTTTGCTTGGTAAAATTTAGGAGGTGATGCTATGGACTTCAACTTACTACCGCGAAGTGCTGAATACACAGCATATCCGCTATCAGCTGGCCAAAAAGCATTGTGGTTTTTGCAGCAACTCAATCCGAGCACTACAGCCTATTCCATTACCTGGGCGATGAGGACAGAAGAAAGCTTGGATATACAAGCTTTATCGCGGGTTCTCCAAAAATTGGTTGATCGTCATGCTGCATTACGGACCACTTTCATCTCTCATCAGGGGCAACCAGTACAAATCGTGCATCATCACAAAAGCGCTGGCTTTTTTGCCGTGGATGCTTCGGGTTGGAATGAGCACCAGCTAAAAGAGGCTATCAATGAACAAGCGCGGCAGCCATTTGATTTGGCTGCTGGTCCACTTTTGAGAGTGCATTTGTTCAGCCGTTCCAATCACGATCACACATTTTTGGTGTCTGCACATCATATTATCACCGATCTCTGGTCCTTCGCTTTATTCTTCAATGAATTTGAAACTCTTTACGCAAGCGAGTTACAAGGGATTCCTGTCGAATTACCCCCATTGAAAATCGAATATACCGATTACGTATATTGGCAATCAAAACTGCTTGCGTCAGAGCAGGGAGAAAAACTTTGGAATTACTGGCAAAAGGTTTTAGAAGGCGACCTGCCGATTATCAATCTACCGATCGACCATCCGCGCCCCACAGTTCAGTCATTCGATGGAGCGATTCAGAGTGCCAAGTTCAGTGCTGAACTGAAGAATAAACTCCGCGCAATGGGTGAACGCTATAATGCATCTCTCTACCGTGTGCTAATGGCGGCGTTTCAGGTACTGCTTTATCGTTATACTGATCAAACAGACATCATTGTTGGTTCTCCGATTGCAGGGAGAAACAAGGAAACATTCAATGTGCTTGGCTATTTTGTCAATCCATTGCCAATCCGAGGGGATCTTTCAGGCCATCCGCAGTTTTCGGATGTTCTTGAGCAAATGAATCAACGGATCCTAACCGCTATTGAACATGGCGAATACCCTTTTCCGCTAATGGTAGAAAAACTTCAGCTCAAGCGGAATTCCAGCATTACACCAATTTTTCAAGTGATGTTAACTTATCAAAAGACTACCAAGGTGCTCAATAAGGATGCAATTGCTGCTTGGGTGCTTCGAGAGCATGGCAGAAAAGGGATGTTGGCTGGAATTCATTTTGAATATGTAACATTGCAACATTTAATGACCCAATTTGATCTCACCATGTTCATCGCGGAACATGAAGATGGATTGGCCATAGCGATCGAATATAATTCCGCGCTTTTTAAAAAAGAAACCATTCAACGGATGCTGGGTCACTTCCAAAAATTATTGGAGACTGTTGCTGCAAATCCAGAGCAATCCATCGATCGCATTCAGATCATGCAGCATTCGGAACTGCAGCAGCTTCAGGTATGGAATGCACGTGCAAAAATTAAGAAACCGAGTGACTGCAATTTCATTCATCGGGTTTTTGAAGCACAGGTCAACAACTCTCCCAGTGCGACCGCCCTCATCTTGGATCATCACAAGCTCAATTACGATGAGTTGAACCGAAGGGCGAATCGGCTCGCTCATTATTTGATTTCCTTGGGAGTAGCACCTGAAACGGTAGTGGGTGTCTATCTTGAGCGTTCGATTGATCTGATCATTGCTCTGATGGCGGTGTTCAAATCTGGCGGTGTATTTCTCCCCTTGGACCCAAGCTATCCCTCCGAACGGATAAGTTTTATGTTGGCGGACGCAGATGCACAAATCATCATCACCATGCATCAGTTAGCTGGATCCCTTCTCCAGAGCAAGGCAAAAATTATTGCGCTGGACCAATCAAATTCAATAATTGACCAGCAAGATGATCAAAATCCTGATGTGAAACTCTATCCTGAGAATTTGGCCTATATCATCTACACCTCAGGTTCTACGGGATTACCCAAGGGTGTACAAATTTCGCATGGCGCGATTGCTGAGCATTGTGAACACATTGCGCATCATTATCAGATTCGAGCGGAAGATCGTGTACTTCAATTTGCCTCGATCAATTTCGATGCGGCACTGGAACAAATTTTGGTCACATTGTTATCTGGAGCCCAGTTGCTCCTACGGGGCAAAGAGATTTGGAGCCCGATAGAATTCTATCGCCGAATTTATGATTTTCAATTAACTGTTGTAAATCCTCCAACCAGTTATTGGAATCAGATGCTCAACGAGGTTGAACTTTTTTCGAGCCTTGACATCCCCGGCCACCTTCGATTGATGATCGTAGGCGGCGATGTGATGACTTCTGAACGATTTCGAATCTGGCAGCATTTGGCAAACGATCGAATTCGCCTGCTTAATGCTTATGGGCCAACCGAAACGACCATTACAGCGACCACCTTCGAGACCTCCTCGCTTCAGAGTCATAGCGATGACCTCACGACAATCCCGATTGGACAGCCGGTCATAGGTCGGGAAATATTTATCTTGGACCGAGCACAAAATATGGTGCCGATCGGTGTCGTAGGGGAGCTTTATATCGCCGGAACGTGTTTAGCCCGAGGATACCTCAATCGTCCTGACCTCACAGCAGAGCGATTCATTCCACATCCGTTTAGCAACGTTCCAGGAGAACGCCTTTATAGAACTGGCGACCTGGTTCGCTTTCGATCCGATGGTATTATCGAATTTATAGGCCGAGCGGATCACCAGGTCAAAATCCGTGGCTTTCGGGTGGAATTGGGCGAAATCCAATCGGCGTTGCAGCACCATCCAGCTATTAAAGATCTTGTGGTCATTGTTGCCAAAAGTTCAGTTGATGACAAGACCCTTGCTGCCTACTTGTCATTAAATCGGGAAAGCGAGTCACTTCGAGATCCACACCTCTGGCGAACTTTTTTGCAAGATAAGTTACCAGAATATATGATCCCTTTCCATTTCATCTTTGTGGATGAGATACCTCGGCATCCCAATGGCAAAGTGGACCAGTCCAAACTTCCAGATATAAGCTCGGCATCCGCAATTCGATCCAGCGATTTCGTTGCACCGCGTACACCCATCGAGCAACAATTAGCAGCCCTCTGGTCGCAATTGTTGGGGATCGAATCGATTGGGATCTATGATAACTTTTTCACTTTAGGGGGACATTCGCTGTTAGCCACCCAAATGGTGTCGCGGGTTAGGGATATTTTTCAAATTGAAATCCCATTGCAAAAGATTTTCGAAACCCCGACGATTGCTGGGTTAGCTTTAGCTATTACACAATTTCGCGCTCAACTCAATCAGAATGAGCAATTAGATCAGCTTTTATTTGAGTTGGAACAGCTCAGCGATGCTGAAGCAGAAAACTTATTAAATGCGACCTTAGAAACAGCGAGGTGACTGATAGAGAAGCAATTCCATTTCATTTAAATTTTCTCTTCGATGCATTCACGCGTCCATTCGTTGGGACTGACTGAAATGTATCGACTTTGATCGTACTTTTAATACTGGAGGCGGGGTTATGGACAATTATGCTGATCGTATCGCAAAGCTTTCCCCGGAGAAGCAAGCGTTGCTGATGTTGCGGCTGCAACAAAGCGCGAGAAGTCGTTCGGAACGCCAATTTATTCCCAAAAGGGAAAATCAAGATGAATTTCCCATGTCCTATTCTCAGGAACGGATGTGGTTTCTTCATCAGCTCAATCCCGATCGGCCGCTGTACAATATTGCTGGTGCGATCCGGCTTCAGGGTCGCTTGAACGTCGCTGCGTTGCATCGCAGCTTGCAGGAAATTGTCCGGCGCCATGAGGTTTTAAGGGCAAGGTTCATTGTCGAACAAGATCATCCAGTACAAAAGATCCTCTCAGAGCTCGTTTTACAACTACCGATCATCGACCTCAGCCACCTGCCTCCAGTGAAACGGGAGGCCGAATTAGATCGGCTGGTGAGAGAAGAAGGTAAAACACCATTTCATCTGAGTCGCGATCCGCTGATCCGCGTCAAACTCATTCAGTTAGGGATCCAGGAATATGTCCTTCTTTTGACCTTGCATCATATCATATCGGATGGCTGGTCCACCCAAATTTTATTCCGAGAGTTGGCCATTTGTTATGAGGCATTCAAAAGCCAGCAGACCCCAAATTTGCCAGATTTGCCAATTCAATACGCTGATTTTGCCCAGTGGCAACGGCGATGGATCGCTCAAGAACAATTGCAATCGCAATTGGATTATTGGAAAAATCAATTGCAAGAAATGCCCCGGGTACTTTCGTTGGCCGCTGACCATCCAAGACCTACTCTGCCAAATGTTGACGGTGCCCATTTCGTGTTTTATGTCCCTCAAGATTTGTCTGATAAAATTCTGCAGCTCAGTCAAAAAGAGGGAACCACTCTATTTATGACGCTGATTGCTGCATTTCAAGTGCTGCTATATCGCTATTCTGGACAAGAGGATTTTGGCATCGGTACGCCAGTGGCCAATCGAAACCGCAGCGAAATCGAACCCCTCATCGGATGTTTTGTGAATACTTTGGTCATTCGGGCAAATTTGTCTGAAAATCCCACATTTCGAGAATTGCTTCATCGGGTTCGCCAGGTGACCGCTGCCGCGTATTCACATCAGGACTTGCCGTTTGAAATTTTGGTGGATGCGATCCAACCAGATCGAAATATCAGCCATGCTCCGCTGTTCCAGGTGATGTTCGATCTGCAAAACGCATCTAAATTGCCCTTGCAACTGGCCGATTTGAAGTTTCAGGTTCATGAAATCGATACCGAAACAGCAAAATTTGATCTGTTGGTTTCATTGGCAGAGACCGATCGCGGCCTTAAAGCCATTTTTGAATACAACACGAATCTGTTTCAGGCCACGACTATCGAGCGAATGGCAGCGCATTTCCAGGTAATTTTGAGTGAAATCGTTCAAAATCCAGATCAGAGGATCAGCCAACTGGCAATATTGACGGCAGCAGAGCAGCATAAGATGATCATCGAGTGGAATAATGGTGTAGCCGAACTCCCAGCGATACCATTGATCCATAGGCTGTTTGAACAGCAGGCAGAACAGAATTCTGATGCAACAGCAGTAATTTTTCAAGAACAGCACGTCAGCTACGGCCAATTGAACGAGCGCGCCAATTGCCTAGCGCATTATCTGATCTCACTTGGCGCTGGGCCAGAAACTATCGTTGGCATCTGTATCGAGCGATCGATTGAAATGGTGTTAGCGATGATAGCCGTGCTCAAAACTGGGGCGGCCTACTTGCCATTAGACCCCAGTTATCCACAAGAGCGGCTATCGTTTATTTTAAATGACGCGAATGCCAATTTTGTATTGACCTCTGGTTCAATTCCTTTGCCGACCGAAAATGCTGATGTTCGTATCATTCGCCTCGATGAAGATTGGCCCAATATCTCCCATTTTCCAGTTCACAATCCGAATATCTCCGTTGAGCCTGAAAATCTGGCTTATGTCATCTATACATCCGGATCTACAGGGCAGCCAAAAGGCGTGATGATATCCCACCGTGCGGCGATCAATCTATGGGTGGCATTGAATCAGCAAATTTACTCCCAATTCGGTAATAGAAAGCTGCGGCTCAGCCTCAATGCCCCCATTTTCTTCGATGCATCAGTGCAACAATTTTTGATGCTGCTCAACGGTCATGCGCTTTGTATTATTCCCCCTGAGATCAGGCAGAATCCAGAAGCACTGGTCAGTTTTATTCGGATCAACCAATTGGATGGCCTGGATTGCGTTCCTTCTCAGCTTAAGCTTTTAATCGAGGCAGGTCTGTTGAGTCAGGAAGCATTGCTTCCCTCGATCATTTTGCCTGGAGGAGAGGCGATCGATCCAACCACCTGGCAGACCTTGATCGAAGCCGATTCAGTTCAGTCTTTTAACATGTATGGACCTACAGAATGTGCAGTTGATTCCCTGATTTGTCCCATTCGCGCTGCAATCCCGAAGCCAGTCATCGGAAAGCCAATCCCCAATGTCCGGGTCTATATTATCGATCAATTTCTTAATCTTGTGCCGATTGGCGTGCCCGGAGAACTATGTATTGCGGGATTGGGCCTTGCGAGAGGCTATCTTGGCCGGCCAGATTTGACAGCCGAAAAATTTATCCCCAATCCATTTGGAGCTGGGATTGATGAACGACTATATCGAACTGGAGACCTCGCTCGTTATCTGCCAGACGGTACGATCGAGTTTTTGGGTCGAATAGATCATCAAGTCAAAATCAGAGGTTTTCGGATCGAGCTGGGTGAAATTGAAGCAGCGCTGGCGAACCATTCTGCCATTCAGGACGCAGTGGTGATGGCACGCGAAGATAGTCCCGGCGATAAGCGGCTGGTGGCATATTTGATCGCTCGGCCCGAAGCAGCGGTGACCCAGCGGGAGTTACGATCATATCTGATGCAACAATTGCCCGATTACATGATCCCAAACACCTATGTTTTTTTGGAGGCATTTCCGCTGAACCGAAGTGGTAAAGTGGATCGCTTGTCATTACCGATTCCATCACCAGCGCGAAATGCCTCGCCAGCCACGCTTGTGCCGCCAAGAACCCTGCTGGAACAGCAGATCGCCGATGCTTTTTGTCAAATTTTGCATCTCGATCAGGTTGGTGTGTTTGATAATTTCTTTGAACTGGGCGGTGATTCGATCAAAGCGGCGGTGTTAACCAATCAATTGCAGCAAATACTGGACATCCCATTGAATGTCCGTTCGATCTTTCTTGCGCCAAGCGTGGCCGAATTTGCGGAGCAGGTGAGACAGTTACGGCCAGACTTGAAGGAGCCGCTTCAGAAACCACAAACCAAACCGAATATTGTACCCATCGAGCCGATCTCTCGGAGTCAAAAACTGCCGCTCTCTTTTGGACAGCAACGCCTTTGGTTCTTGGACCAATTTGAACCCAACAGTGCCCTTTACAATATGCCGGTCGCGCTGCATTTAAAAGGCCGGCTCGACATCCCGATTATGGAATTGGCGATTAATGAAATTATTCGGCGTCATGAAATTCTTCGAACGATTTTTGTCGATAGCGACGGCAAGGCCGAGCAGGTGATCCTGCCAAGATTAAAATTGAAGATTCCAGTCATCGATTTGCAGCATCTTCCACCATCGCATCAGCAAGTCGAAGCACAGCGCTTTGCGAACCAGGAATCTCAGATCCCATTCAACCTATCGACCGGCCCGTTGATCCGGGCCAAGCTGTTTCAGCTGCGACCCGATGAGTTCATCCTGGTAGTCACTCTGCATCATATTATCGCCGATGGCTGGTCAATCGGCATCATGCTGCGGGAGATCACTGCATTGTACGAGGCCTTCTTGGACGGCGAGGATTCCCCGTTACCAGATGTGACCATTCAATATGCCGATTTCGCTTATTGGCAGCGGCAATGGCTCCAAACCGCGCTGCTCAAAGATCAACTTGAATATTGGGGGACGCAACTGAGGAATTGTACCGCCATGCTCCAGCTTCCCACTGACCGTCCAAGACCAGCCTATACAAGTTTTCGTGGGGATCGACGATTCATTCGAATTCCAGAAGAGCTCACCAACCAGTTCAAACAGCTTTGCCAGCAGGAACAGGTAACCCAGTTCATGGGATTAATGGCTGTGTTCCAGACATTGCTCTCCCGTTACTCCAATCAAACCGATATCTGTGTTGGAACGCCGATCGCCAATCGACCGCGCGCTGAGCTTGAGCATTTGATCGGCTTTTTCGTCAATACGCTGGTGATCAGAACGAATCTCGCGCATCAGCCTTCGTTCCGCGAAGTACTCCACCGGGTTCACCAGGCAGCCATCGAAGCCTACGCCCATCAAGATGTTCCGTTTGAGATGTTGGTTGATGAATTGCAACCGAACCGGGATCTAAGCCACGCTCCCCTATTCCAGGCGATGTTCGTGCTTCAGGAGAACTTCATGAACCAAGTGAAACTGCCTGGGCTACAACTTGCACCTTACGATGTGGATACCCATACTGCAAAATTTGATCTCACGTTGGTGATGTGGGAAGCTGAAGGACAATTTCAGGGATTTTTTGAATATAATCTCGATCTATTTGAATCCAGCACCATCGATCGCCTGGCGGGACATCTCATCACGTTGCTGCAATCAGCAATCTCCCATCCAGAACAGCCCATTACCAAACTTGCGCTATTGACTGAGGTAGAACAGCACCAGTTGCTGGTCGATTGGAATCGCACCGAAGTTAATTTGCCCTCCTTTCGATGTATCCCTGAGATGTTTGAAGCGCAGGCTGCTCGCACCCCAGATGCTGTTGCCTTGGTCTGTGCGGGTCAATCGCTCACCTATCGGGAACTCAATAAGCGGGCTAATCAATTGGCAAGGTATCTGCGCAAGCTTAACGTCGCTGCCGAAGTGCCAGTGGGCATCTGCGTGCCACGATCATTCGATATGATCATTGGGATGCTGGGAATTCTCAAAGCTGGGGGCGCCTATCTCCCGTTGGATGCCAATTACCCTGAAGAGCGGCTACGCTATATGTTGGAAGATGCTGGTGCACCCGTCCTCGTGACACAGCAGGCCGTACTGCCCAAAATTCCAGCCTATGATGGCCAGATTGTTTGCCTCGATAGCGAAGCCGATGCCATCGCTCAAGAGGATCACTCAAACCTTCCTATTGAGATCGATTCAGGCAATCTTGCCTACATCATCTACACCTCCGGTTCTACCGGTAAACCCAAAGGAGTGCTACTCTCTCATCGTGGCGTTATCAATTTCACTCAGGCTTATGCTCGGCTTTTCAAGCTCGGTTCTGAAAGTCGGGTGCTTCAGTTCTTCTCATATAGTTTTGATGGATCGGTGGCGGATATCTTTATGACATTGCTCTCAGGCGCCTGTTTGCATATTGTGGAAGAAGACAATTTATTACCAGGTCCCGGGCTGCTCAATTTCATGCGCGAGCAAGCCATCACCACAGCCATTCTGCCGCCTTCTGTTTTAGCGGTGTTGCCAGATGAAGGCCTGGATCAATTGATGTATTTGGGATCTGGCGGTGAGGCCACCACCCGCGAGATCGTCACGCGCTGGGCTCGAAATCGTGAATATTACAACGTCTATGGCCCTACCGAGGCGACCGTGGTGGTATCGGCATATCGCACGAATGATTTGCCAGGTCATCTTTCCAGCGTGCCCATTGGCAGACCACTCGATAATTGCAAACTTTATGTTTTAGATGCCAACCTAACCCCAGTCCCCATCGGGGTCGTTGGGGAATTATATATCAGCAGCATCGGGTTAGCTCGGGGATACCTCAATCGGCCCGATATCACAGCACTGAAATTCATCCCCGATCCGTTCAGCGCGCAACCTGGTGCGCGATTGTATCGCAGTGGTGATCTGGCGCGATTTCTCTCCGATGGGAATATCGAGTTTTTGGGAAGGACGGATCTGCAGGTGAAAATCCGGGGGTTCCGAATCGAATTAGGAGAGATCGAATCAGCACTCATGGAACATCCTGCGATCAAAGAAGCTGTGGTTGATTCTCAAGAAGATCATGCGGGCAAAAAACGACTGGTGGCTTTTATGACGATGTGCAACGGTCGAACCCCCTTGGTAAGTGAATTTCGTGAGTTTTTAAAGAACAAGTTGCCCGAGTACATGATCCCATCGGCGTTCATGATATTGGATTCTTTGCCGCTGACACCAACGGGGAAAGTTGATCGCAAAGCGCTTCCCGCTCCGGATCAGGATCGACCAGAGCTGCTGAGCGAATTTGTTGCCCCGACTTCTGCGATCGAGATGAAACTTGCGGAAATCTGGCGGGAAGTTCTGGGCATCGAGAAGGTAGGCATCCATGATAATTTCTTTGAGCTCGGGGGCGATTCAATCTTGAGCATCCAAGTCATCGCTCGCGCCAATCAAGCTGGCATGAAGCTCACGGCAAAACAATTGTTTCAGACGCCGACTATCGCTCAATTGGCTGAACGGGTTACCACCCTGCAAACGATCCGGGTCGAACAAGCCGTTGCCCCGACCATTGCGCCGCTCACACCGATTCAGCGGTGGTTCTTCGAACGCAATTTCGCGGAACCAAACTACTGGAATCAAGCAGTGCTTTTAATTTCGAACCAACGATTGGACAGCCAGCGACTGCATATTGCAGTGGCGCACCTGATCCAGCATCACGACGTGTTGCGGCTACGGTTTCAATCAGCTAATTTGGGTTGGCGCCAAAGAATCGACTCTGAGCCGACTCCCACCCCTTTCATTTGCATCGACCTCTCGCAGGTGGCAGAACAAGATCTGACAGAGACAATCGAGCAGATCGGGGTCGAGTTGCAAGCCAGCCTGAGTTTAACTCAGGGGCCGCTGATCCGCGTGGCGCTGATCAAAATGCCCACCATTGAATTGGATCGATTACTCATCGTGATCCATCATCTCGCCATAGACGCTGTCTCATGGCGCATCCTATTAGAGGACCTATTGACCGTTTATGGTCAGCTCAATAAGGGAAGCAAAGTTCACTTACCGGCGCCAACCACGTCGTACCTTGCGTGGGCCCAGAGACTCATTGAGCATGCCCAGAGCCTTGCGGTCGTCAATGAGCTCCAATATTGGTTGCAACTGGATCGTGCCGCGGTGGCTCCTTTGCCGCTTGACTACCCCAAAAATCGGATGGTCAATTCTGAAGGCTCTGCCGCCGAAATTTCAATAGCGCTTTGCAAAAAAGATACCCAGGCTTTGCTCAAAGAAGTTTCTCCAGTGTACGGCACGGATATCAACGATGTGCTGCTGACTGCCTTGGTTCAGACCTTCTCCCAGTGGACCGGCAAAAGGACGCTATTAATCGACCTGGAGGGACATGGTCGGGAGGAAATCAGCGAAGACGTCGATCTATCGCGAACCGTCGGGTGGTTCACCTCAATCTTTCCTGTGCTTCTTAGCTTAGAGCAAAGCATCGATCCTGGCCAGGCGCTGGTCCAAGTCAAAGAAACGCTCCGACGCATTCCGAATCGCGGCTTTGGATATGGCCTGTTGCGATATCTGAATGAAAACCGTCGTTTGGTAGAACCTTTAAATCATCAACCGCAGCCCGAACTGAGCTTCAACTATATCGGCCAATTAGATCAGCTACGCTTCCACTCGATGCAGTTCAAATTGAGCAACGAGCTGATCGGTCTTCATCGGCACCCATCCAATCAGCGGACTCACTTGATCAGTATCAGTGGGAGCATCACCAATGGCCGATTGCAGCTCATCTGGTGTTTCAGCGAAAATCATTTCCGTCGTGAAACGATCGAAAAATTAGCCCAACAATATATCAATAACCTGCATCAATTGATTGATCATTGTCTTTCGGCAAAAACCAGTTTCTATACACCCTCCGACTTTGTCGAGGCAGCGCTGAGTCAGGAAGAATTGAATGATATTTTAAGTGAATTACAGCAAGTGTAACGATAGGATGCCTATGGATAAACGAAATATCGAAGCGATCTATCCATTATCGCCCATGCAGCAGGGCATGGTGTTCCATAGCCTTTATGCTGGCGATTCTGGAGTATACATAGAACAATTAACTGGAACCTTGGAAGGAGCGGTCAATGTTCCAGCGTTTCAACAGGCTTGGCAATGCGTGGTACAACGTCATCCCATTCTAAGAACTTCTTTTGTGTGGAAAAAGTTGGATCGGATCCTCCAGGTTGTACACAAGCAAGTTTCACTACCATTCGAAGTACTGGATTGGCGTCACCTCAACCAGGCGGAACAACAGCTGGAGCTCGAGCGGCTCATCCGCACCAATCAGCAGACTGGGTTCAATTTGAATGAACCTCCGTTGCTGCGCATCACCCTAATTCGTCTGGGAGAAAATCGCCACCAGTTTCTTTGGTGTCATCATCACGCGCTGCTGGACGGTTGGTCCCTACCTCTGGTGATGAAAGAGGTATTTGTCTATTACCAGGCGCTGGCTCGGGGCAAAGATATTCGCTTGCCAGCGGTACGTCCCTATCGCGATTACATCAATTGGCTTCAACAGCAATCCATTGCAGAAGCCGAACAATACTGGCGCAATGCATTGGCTGGATTCTATGCGCCCACCCCGCTGGTCGTGGATCAAATTTCCAAAGCTCAGCCAAAACCAGATAAGAACTACGACGAAACGAAGCGCTATTTGTCCGAATCTCTCACAGCAGAGCTGCAATCCCTGGCGCGGAAACATCAGATTACGCTGAATAACTTGCTTCAAGGCGCTTGGGCGATCTTGTTGAGTCGATATAGCGGCCAATCGGATGTGGTATTCGGTACAACGGTCTCAGGCCGGCCAGCCGAACTGCCCGGAGTGGAATCGATGGTCGGACTGTTTATCAACACGCTGCCATTGCGGGTGGTTGTTTCTGACCAAGCAGGATTAATCCCCTGGCTGAAACAGTTGCATGCACAGCAAATCGAAATGCGGCAATTTGAATTCGCTCCTTTGGTGGAAATCCAGCGATGGAGCGAACTGCCGAAAGGAACACCGCTATTTGAATCCATTCTTGTATTCGAGAACTATCCGATCGACAGCGCATTACTGATGGGGGATAGCGATATTGAGATCTCGAATGTGCATGGGATCGAACAAACAAATTACCCGATCACCTTGGTCGGCGCCCCGGGCAAGCAGATGTATCTGCTCATTTGTTATGATACTCATCGCCTGTCGCGACTGGTCGTCGAACGGATGTTGGACCATCTCACCACGTTATTAGAGGGATTTGTCGCCAATCCCGAGCAATCACTGGGAGAGCTCAATTTGCTAAGCTCTGCCGAGCGGCAGCAGATCTTGCTCGACTGGAACCAGACCGCCGCACCGTTTCCACAAAGTCGTTGTCTGCACGAACTCGTCGAGGAACAAGTCGCAAAATCACCTGATGCGATCGCGGTCATCTTCAAGAATGAAAAAATGTCCTATCTGGAATTGAACAGACGAGCCAATCAACTGGCCCATTTTCTCCAGCAGCGCGGCATAGGGCCTGGGATGCGGGTGGGGATCAGCATGGAGCGATCGATCGAGATGATCGTGGCGGTACTAGCAACGATCAAGGCAGGAGGAGCTTATGTGCCCATCGACCCGAATTACCCCAAAGATCGCATTATGTTCATGCTGCACGATGCCCAGCTTTCTATTCTGTTGACGCAGCAGCCCTTGCTCGATAGATTTGAATTGGATCAGATCGAAGCCATCTGTGTCGATACGCAATGGGAACAGCTTGCGAAGCTTAATGACCAGAACCTGGGAACCACAGTTAACCCAGAAAATCTTGCTTACATTATTTACACCTCAGGTTCAACTGGGCGACCCAAAGGAACGATGCTCGAACATCGCGGCGTCATTAATTTCGTGGTTGAGTTCGCCCGATTGCTTAACTTATCTCCCCAAAGTCGTATGCTTCAGTTTGCATCGCTCAGTTTCGATGCCTCAGTGGCTGAAATATTTCCCTGCTTAATCATCGGAGCTACCTTAGTGATTGCACAGCAGCATGAGGTGATGTCAGCTATTGAACTGAAACGATTGATGCAGCTTCAAGCGGTCAATGCTGTCTGTTTGCCGCCATCCATGCTCAATCTCCTCGATCCTGCGGACCTGCCCGAATTGAGCACAGTCATTTCTGCTGGCGAAGCTTGTCATGCTCCAATCGTTGAGAACTGGGCGATCGGAAGGACATTCGTCAATGCCTATGGCCCAACAGAAACTTCAGTCGGAGCAAGTTTCTATCGGGTCGATCCATTACTGCTGAGTGAAGATAGTGTTCCCATTGGCCGACCATTTCAAAATAAACAGTTCTACGTTCTCGATGAGCGCCTTCGGCCGGTCCCAATCGGCGTACCAGGAGAGCTTTATATCGGTGGCGTTGGTTTATCCCGAGGCTATCTCAATCGGCCAGACCTCACGGCTGAAAGGTTCATTGCCGACCCGTTCGGTAGCAAACCGGGCCAACGGATCTATAAAACTGGAGATCTGGTGCGTTATCGGCCTGATGGCAATCTTGAATATCTGGGACGGGTCGACCATCAGATCAAGCTCCGCGGTTTCCGGATCGAAATGGAGGAAATCGAAGCGGTGATTCATCAGTTCCCTGGGATAAAAGCTGCAGCGGTGGCGGTACATGAGGATCAAAATGGAGAAAAATCGCTCAGCGCCTATCTTGTGCCCGACAGCTCACTCGCTGAAGGTTTTTCGGTTGCAGAGCTGCAAGCTTTTCTCAAGACCAAGTTGCCCGACTATATGGTTCCAGCGCGTTTCATGATGCTGGATCACTTGCCGCTGACCCCTAATGGTAAAATCGATCGAGCGGCCTTGCCCGCTCCTGACCATTCGGCCTTTCTGACCGCAGCTCGCTATGTGCCCCCTCGTACGGCAACGGAGCAACTGCTCGCCACCATCATGGCGCACATTCTGCAGGTCGATCGCGTCGGGCTAAATGATAATTTTTTCCAATTGGGTGGACATTCGCTATTAGGTGTTCGCCTACAAAGCCGCATCCGCGATGCATTTCAAATCGAACTCCCGCTGCGACAGATATTCGATTCCGCCACGCTTTCTGAGTTGGCCAGCGCTATCGACGCGATTCGCGCGGCTGGACCAATCAGCGAAATGCCCGCGATTGAACCAATGCCCAGGGATCAAGAGATTCCTCTCTCGTTTGCTCAACAGCGGCTCTGGTTCTTGGATCAGTTGCAACCCAATAGCCCGTTCTATAACATTCCCATCGCGCTCCGCGCCATTGGAAATTTAAATATCTCCGCCTTAAAGCAGAGCCTTCAACAAGTGATTCAACGCCATGAAACGCTCCGGACCAGCTTTAAGGTGAGCAAGGGCAAACCGTATCAAATCATCTCAGATCAAGCTGAGATCAAAATAGAGATCATCGACCTCACCCAGATGAACAAGGGCGATCAGGAACTGAGGGTACAGCAATTGGCCACTGAGGAAGCGATCCGGCCATTCGATCTCAGCAGTGGCCCTCTGCTGCGTGTCAGCATCATTCGGTTACAACCAGAACAGCACGTCATTTTGGTGACCATGCATCATATCATCTCCGATGGTTGGTCCATGGCGATATTCATTAAAGAAGTCGCGGCATGTTACCAAGCCGTTTGCCAAGATCAGGCAATCTCACTGCCAAACCTGCCGATTCAATATGCTGATTTCGCCAATTGGCAGCGCCGCTGGCTGACTGGATCGGTGCTCGAGCAGCAGTTGGATTATTGGAAACAGCAGTTGGCAGGTTTGCCCCCGATGTTGGAACTTCCGACCGATAAACCTCGGCCAGCCATTCAAAGCGCCAATGGTGCCGCCCTGACGAGAAAGTTATCCCTTGATCTGCTCAAATCTGCTAAAAATTTCAGTGGTCAAGAAAACGTAACCTTATTCATGACGCTCCTGGCGGCGTTCAAGACGCTGCTGTTTCGGTACACAGGACAGGGAGATATCGCAGTTGGGATACCTCACGCCAGCCGCAATCGCTCTGAGATCGAAGGTCTGATCGGGTTCTTCGTCAACACGCTGGTACTGCGCACTCAGCTTGGTGATGCACCGAGCTTTAAAGAATTGGTGCGCCGGGTTCGAGAGGTCACCTTGGCAGCTTATGCTCATCAGGACTTACCGTTCGAAATGCTGGTAGAAGCCATCCAACCCCAGCGCGATTTGAGCCACACACCACTGTTTCAAGTGATGTTCGTCATGCAAAATATGCCGCTGGAACCTCTTGAGTTACCAGGCTTGACTTTCGAACCAATTCAGATTGAGACCCGCACCGCGAAATTCGACCTCTCGCTCATCGCGTCTGAAGCTTCGGATGGGCTCGAAGTAATAGTTGAATACAATACCGATTTGTTCTATCCAGCTACCATTCAGCGGATCATGGAGCATTTCGAGCGTGTTCTGCACCTCGCTCTCAGTCATCCAGATCAGTCCATTTCGCGGCTTCCGCTCCTATCCGAAGCGGAGCATCAACAGATCCTGATCGATTGGAACCGGACCCGAATGCCGTTTCCCGATGGACTTGCCATGCATCAATGGTTTGAGCAGGTATCGGCGACCCATTCCGACCGAATTGCGGTTCGTTATAAGGATCAGCAGCTCAGTTACGCCGAACTCAACCGGCGTGCCAACCAATTGGCTAACTATCTCATCGCTCAGGGGGTCCATGTGGAAGACCTAATTGGGATCTGCATGACTCGATCACCAGAAATGATAATCGCCGTAATGGGCAGCCTCAAAGCTGGAGCGGCTTTCATCCCGCTTGACCCGGCTTATCCCAAAGAACGCTTAGCCTATATGATCAGCGATTCCAATGCGACGATGGTGCTCACTCAACAAGCCCTCGCTAGCGAGCTCGAACCAATTGGGCCACGGCTGGTTTGCCTTGATACCGAATGGGAAAATATTTTCAGATATCCAACATCAACCCCAAACATCGAAATGGATGCAGAAAATTTAGCTTATGTGATCTATACATCAGGTTCGACTGGCAAGCCCAAAGGCACAATGATCCAGCATCGCGGTTGGTGCAATCTCGGTCGTGTGCAGCAGATGCTCTTTGGTATTGGCCCAGATAGTCGTATCCTGCAATTCTCAGCGCTCAGCTTCGATGCTTCTGTATGGGAAATGGTAATGGCGCTGGGGAGTGGCGGGACTTTGGTACTGACTGATCAAGAATCGCTGCTGACTGGTCAAAGTTTGCTGCACGTGTTGCAGCACGAGCAGATCACGACGGTAACTTTGCCGCCCTCGGTACTGGCAGTCATTCCTCAAACTGATTTGCCTGAGCTGCGCACCCTCATCACCGCAGGCGAAGCCTGCACCAAAGATCTGGTCGATCGGTGGGCGAACGGACGCCAGATGTTCAACGCCTATGGTCCCACCGAGACCACGGTTTGCGCTTCTGCCTATTCAATCGACGCGCAGGAGGATCGTAATCCAGCCATTGGTCGTCCCATTGCCAATTTCGAATTGTACATTTTGGATTCGAATCTTGTGCCAGTTCCGATCGGTGTGCCCGGTGAATTGTGCGTCGGAGGGATAGGGCTGGCACGAGGCTATCTGAGACGTCCTGATTTGACTGCGGAGAAATTCATTCCAAACCCATTCAGCAGTGAGCCAGGAGCACGCCTATATCGCACTGGCGATCTGGTCAAATATCGGCCCGATGGCAATATCGAATTTTTAGGCCGAATCGATCAACAGGTGAAGCTGCGCGGTTTTCGGATCGAGTTGGGCGAAATCGAAACGCTGATCGCCAGTCACCCTGGCGTGCGGGATGCGGCAGTCGTCGTTCGGGAGGATCCATCGGGAGGTCGACGCTTGGTGGCCTATTTCACAGTTGCTCCGGAAAGCCAAATGGATCTAGCCGACTTGCGTCGCTTCCTGCGCAGCCATCTGCCAGAGTATATGGTCCCAGCCAGCTTGATGCAACTGGAGCGATTCCCTCTTACGCCCAGCGGCAAAGTAGATCGCAAGGCATTGCCTGCACCCGACTTCTCTCGAGCGACGCTGGAGAATCCATATATTGCTCCTCGCAACGATATTGAAGCAAAACTGGCTAATATTTGTGCCAGATTGCTCAACATCCAGCAGGTCGGCATTTCTGATAACTTCTTTGACTTAGGTGGACACTCGCTTTTAGCGACCCAATTTATCGCGCATGTTCAAGATGAATTTCAAGTAGAATTGCCGCTCCGTGCCATATTCGAAGAGCCCACTATCGCAGGCCTCGCTGAAAAGATCGCTACTTTGCCACCAGCTTCATTCAGCGCCACTACGGTCAAAATGGAAGCTGAACAACGCGGAGAACAAAAACTGGCCGACTTAATCTCAGAGCTCGTCACGCTTAGCGATGAGGAAGCTAAGCAACTCCTGGCAAGCGAAATGATCAGTGATCAGTAATCAGTAATCAGTAATCAGTAATCAGTAATCAATCATCAGTGAGCAGGGGTCAGAAAAAATGAGCAGTCAGTTGAGAAAGGTTCACTCGATCTTGCGGCAATTCGATTAGACTGGATGGAGCGAATTTAGAATAAAATGGGGAGGGCTTCAAAAAAAATTAGAGTTTTGCCGAATTAAAACTTCGTGGTCATTCCAAGTAGATCGGGCTGGCAATCAACCGACGGTGAAATGATTTCTCATGCAACAAGATGAATAAGTTTCTCTATTTTGTAGAAGCCTGTAAAAAATTGAAAAAATGTCTTTCCGACCCATTCTGCTAAATAGCGGAGGCGCTCGAAACGACATCAAAATTGAAATTTTGCCGATTAATTAAAAAAAAATTCAACAGGATTGAAGATAATCAACAGAATTGATACCGATAAAAATATGAGCGAATATCAGGACATACTTGCCACGCTTTCGCCCGAGAAGCGGGCGTTATTGGAATTGCGATTGCGAAAAAAGGGTGGTCAATATAATACATTCCCAGCATCATTTGCCCAGCAGCGGCTCTGGTTTCTGGATCAATTTGAGCCTGGCAACCCAGCCTATAACATCCCATCGGCATTTCGCTTGCGCGGCAGGCTCAATCTGCCTGTGATGGAGCGCAGCCTCAATGAAATCATCCAACGACATGAGAGTCTCCGCACTACTTTTGTGTGGGTGAACGGCCAACTCCTTCAGGTGGTTTCCCCGCATCATCAATTCAAACCATCTGTGATTGACCTTCAGGACCTGCCCGAATCGGACCGAAGCCAAGCAGCCGATCAATTGATTCGACAGGAAGCGCGCCGGCCGTTTCAACTGAGCCAAGGGCCATTATTGCGCGTCCTGCTAATTCAGTTACAACCGGAAGAGTTCATTCTGGTGTTCAACATGCATCATATCATCTCCGACGGTTGGTCCATGGGCATTCTGCTTCGAGAGTTCATCAGCTTATATCAGGCTTTTTTGGCTGGTCAGCCATCGCCATTACCACCGATTAGGTTTCAATATGGGGATTTCGCCAAATGGCAAAACCAATTCATGCAAGGCGAACGATTGGCAGAGCAACTTGAGTACTGGAAAAATAAGCTGGGGGTCAATCCTGAGCCATTGGAGCTGCCAACAGATTTCCCGCGGCCCGCGCAGCTCAGCTTCGATGGCGCCACGCTGCCGTTTCGGCTGGAAAGAGCTTTGGTCCAGCAACTTCATCGCCTCAGCCGGCAGCATGAAGCTACATTGTTTATGACGCTCCTCGCAGGCTTCCAGACTTTGCTCTATCGCTACTCTGGACAGGATCAGATCAGTGTCGGCACACCCATCGCCAACCGAACCCGCAAGGAAACTGAGCCATTGATCGGCTTGTTCGTCAACACGCTGGTATTAAGAACCGATCTCTCGGGAAACCCAAGCTTCAGCGAACTGTTGTTGCGAGTGAAAGAGACCACGCTGGACGCATATGCCCATCAGGACGTGCCATTGGAAAAATTGGTCGAAGCTCTTCAGCCTCAGCGCGACATGAGCCATACCCCGCTATTTCAAGTGCTGCTGGCTCTTCAGAACATGCCGGTCCCAAAGATCGATTTGCCACATCTGTCTTTAGAGCCCATTCTGTTCGATCGGGGGGTAGCTCAGTTCGACCTGAGCTTGAACGTGGCTGAAGTGAACAGTGAAATTACTGGTGCCATCGAATTCAATACGCGATTATTCCAGCAGCAAACCATCCAGCGAATGATGACGCACTTCCAGCAGCTTCTGTGGGCAGCAGCCAGCGATCCTGATCAAACCATCGGGCGTTTACCATTGCTCACCGAACAAGAACAGCAACAGATCACCTTTATTTGGAACCAAACCGCTCAGGATTATCCAAGCGACCAATGCCTGCATCAATTGTTCGAAGCACAAGTGGAACGGACACCAGAGGCAATCGCGGTGGTTGATCCGACCAATCAAATCACCTATCGCGAGCTGAATTCTCGAGCCAATCAACTGGCCCATCATCTACGCCAATTGGGTGTGACTTCAGAACAAGTGGTGGCACTGTGCATCGATCGATCGGTGGATGCCATCATCGCTTTATTGGGTATATTGAAGGCTGGGGCAGCTTATCTCCCGCTAGATCCGCTTTATCCCGTTGAGCGAATGACGCAAATCCTCGCGGATGCCAACGCAAGGCTTATCGTTTCAGTGCATCGGTTATCCAGACATCTCCCGGACAGAGGTCAAAGGATCGTCCATCTGGATGCTGATTGGGAAAAGATTGGATCTCTCCCATCGAAAGCTCCAGGGATTTGGACTCATCCAGATCAACTTGCCTATTTGATTTATACTTCGGGTTCCACCGGGGTACCCAAAGGCGTCATGGTGTCGCATCGCGCAGCGATCAATCTCTGGGCAGGACTGAAACATGCCATTTATGCGCATTATCCAGAGCAACCCTATTGCGTTAGCCTCAATGCCCCGCTGATTTTTGATGCATCGGTGCAACAGTGGGTGATGTTGCTCAGCGGGGCAACCGTGTGCATTATTCCCCAGGACATTCGACTGGATGGTGAAGCGATGCTTGCTTACATGCGGGATAAAAAAATTGAGGTGCTCGATTGCGTACCATCTCAGCTAAAGTTATTACTCGATGCTGGTCTGCTCTCAGGCGATGGATGGACGCCCAGCATTCTGCTCCCAGGGGGCGAGGCGATCGATCCAGAAACTTGGGGAACCTTGCGAGCGGCAAAAGCAACCGACACCTATAACATGTATGGACCGACCGAATGTACTGTGGACTCCACCATTTGCCCGATGAAAACTGGGCCTTCACGACCAGCGATCGGCCGGCCGATTATTAACGTAACACATTATGTGCTTGATCAATTCATGAATCCAGTTCCAGTCGGCGTGCCGGGAGAACTATACATTGGTGGCGCTTGTTTGGCTCGCGGATATTATGCCCAACCTCAATTGACGGCAGAGAAATTCGTTCCTGATCCGTTCAGCAAGAAAGCTGGAAGCAGGCTCTATCGTACTGGCGATTTAGTTCGATATTTTGCAGATGGTCACATCGAGTTCTTGGGCCGCATCGATCACCAAATTAAGTTACGCGGATTTCGGATCGAATTAGGAGAGATCGAAGCTCATCTCAATCACCATGAGGCCATTTCCGAATCGGCTGTGGTTGTCCGAGAAGATCAGCCTGGGAACAAGATGCTGGTTGCATATTTGGTTGCCAGCAACGAACAGCATCCCAGCTCGGCTGATTTGCGACGCTACCTGCGCGATCGTTTGCCCGATTATATGGTGCCCTCGGCTTTTGTCTACATGGATCAATTGCCACGGACGGCCAGCGGGAAGATCAATCGCCGAGCACTACCCAGCCCAGAGGGCTCATTGTTGGCCGAGACCAGTCCATCCCGTTCAGCTCGTACACCAATCGAGGAACTGCTGATCAATATCTACGCCAAAATTCTCAAGATCGATCATGTCAGCGTTGATGATAATTTCTTCGATCTGGGAGGCCATTCGTTACTTGCCACCCAGGTGATGTCACGCATCAGAGAAGTGTTTAAAGTGGAATTGCCATT
This sequence comes from candidate division KSB1 bacterium, assembly GCA_034506395.1. Taxonomy (NCBI): domain Bacteria; kingdom Pseudomonadati; species Candidatus Zhuqueibacterota bacterium. The sequence goes on from JAPDPQ010000022.1 coordinate 26,350, forward strand.
GCGGGAGCTATTTGAAGCGCCAGTGGTAGCTGATCTGGCCCGCCGGATCGAACTGGCGCAACATCAGGCTCAGAGCTGCTTGGCACCTGCCATAATTCCAGTGGCAAGAGACGAGGATTTGCCGCTTTCGTTCGCTCAACAGCGGCTCTGGTACTTGGATCAACTCGATCCAAATAGCCCGCTGTACAATATTCCCATGGGGCTCCGATTAGCTGGAAAATTGGACATCCCCGCCTTACAAGTCAGCTTGAATGCGATTGTCCAGCGGCACGAGAATTTGCGGAGCTCGTTTCCAACGATCGATGGCAAACCCATCTTGCGGATCGCCCAGCAGCTTGAAGTTCCCCTGGTGATGGTGGATCTCCAAGAGCTGCCCGAAAGCGAGCGCGAACGTGTTGCGCTGCAATTGGCCAATGATGATGCGCGCCAACCGTTTCAGCTGAGCGAGCCTCCATTGTTGCGCGCGACCATATTTCGCCTCGGCAAAAAAGATCATTTCATGGTCCTTACGCTGCATCATATCATCTCGGACGGTTGGTCATCGGCGATTTTGATGCCGGAGTTGGCAGCGCTCTATCAGAGCTCCATCACTGGAGAGCCAGCCGCTCTGCCCGAACTGCCGATCCAATACGCCGATTTCGCCCACTGGCAGCGCAACTGGCTTCAGGGCGAAGTGCTTGAGCAACAATTAGCGTATTGGAAAGAAGAATTAGCCGATTGCCCTGCCTTACTGGAGCTGCCAACCGATTTTCCGCGGCCAGCCGTTCAGACTTCCAATGGCGCTCATTTTACCTTCGAGTTGCCCAAAGAACTATCAGTTCAACTAAATCGGTTAAGTCGCCAAGAAGGAGCAACTCAATTCATGACAATGCTTGCGGCGTTCCAAATCTTGTTGTATCGCTATACTGGCCAAGGCGACTTCTGTGTTGGAACGCCCATTGCTAATCGGAATCGCAGCGAAACTGAGGCTCTTATCGGCTTTTTCGTGAACACATTAGCGCTGAGGAGCCGAATATCTTCTGAATTGAGCTTTCGTCAGTTGTTAGCCCGCGTGCGTGAGACCACGCTATCTGCCTATGCGCATCAGGACGTGCCGTTCGAAAAAGTGGTGGATGCGGTTCAACCAGAGCGAAATATGAGCCACTCCCCCATCTTCCAAGTCATGTTCACCTATCAGTCCACTGCGGCCTCAGAGATTTCATTGCCGGAACTCACTATTCGCGCTGTTCCGTTGGAGAACAATCTGGCTAAATTCGATCTAACGCTGTTGCTCGATGAGATCGAGACTGGTATTCAGGGGACTTTCGAATACAATACTGATTTGTTCGCGTCAGCTCGCATCGAGCGCATGTCGCAACATTTTCAGCGGCTGCTAAGCGAGATCGTGAAAAATCCAGATCAGAAGATCGTCCAATTGCCCCTGGTTACCGAAGCGGAGCTTCAGCAATTGCTCCATGACTGGAATCGTACGGACCGTGCCTTTCCCGAAGATCGATGTCTGCATCAGCTTTTCGAAGCTCAAGTTGCGAGAGATCCAGAGGCGATCGCTGTCACTTTTAAAAATGATCAATTGAGCTATGGCCAATTGAATCAGCGAGCCAATCATCTGGCGCATTATCTCCAAAGTTTGGGTGTGGGAGTTGAATCCCGGGTCGGCATCTGTCTCGAACGCTCTGCGGAAACTATCGTTGCGATCTTAGCCGTACTTAAAGCTGGCGGAGGTTACGTGCCGATCGACCCCCGCTATCCAGCGGAACGACTGGCATTTCTGATCCAGGATGCCCAATTAGCAGTATTGATCACCCAACAGCATATTTTGCCACAGCTTCACACAGATGTTCCGATTGTGCTAATCGATTCAGATTGGGATAAGATCCCTGCTGAAGCCCAAAGCGATCCAATCAGCCCAGTGATGCCGGAGAATCTGGCTTACATCATCTACACATCTGGCTCTACAGGCCAGCCGAAAGGGGTTCAATTGCAACATCGCAGCGTGGTCAATTTAGCAATCGTCTATCAACAACTATTTCAGATCACTCCCCGAGATCGCATTGCCCAATATTTCTCGTTCAGTTTCGATGGCTCAGTTGGAGATATTTTCACCGCATTGGCCTCTGGGGCAACGCTGTACATTGTTGACAAGGATGATATTGTTGGTGGCGAGCCATTACACCGCTGGTTCAACGAGCAAAAGATTACTTTGGCAATATTGCCGCCAGCTTTGCTCAATACGCTTCCCGCTCAAAATCTGCCGCATCTGAAGGCGATTGCCTCTGGGGGTGAAAGCCCCTCATTGGAAACTATTGCTCGCTGGACCGCTGAAGGGAAGCCTTACTATAATCTCTACGGCCCAACGGAAGCGGCTGTGGTGACTACACAATTTAAAATCACCCAGATGCCAGCTCAAGCAATGAACACCATCATCGGTCGCCCAATACCTAACTATCGTGTTTATGTGCTTGATCGCCAGTTACAACCAGTGCCAATCGGCGTGCCAGGGGAATTGTGCATTGCTGGAGTGGGACTGGCGCGCGGCTATTTCAACCGACCAGAAATTACCGCGCTCAGCTTTGTTCCCAATCCGTTCGGTCAATTGCCTGGTGAGCGGCTCTATCGCACTGGCGATCTGGTCCGATACCGCCCCGATGGCAACATTGAATTTTTGGGCAGGATCGATCATCAGGTGAAAATCCGCGGCTTTCGGATTGAGCTCGGCGAGATTGAAGCTGTGCTCGGCCAGCATAGTCAATTGCGCGAAACCACCGTAATGGTCCGAGAAGATCGACCTGGCGAAAAACGACTGGTAGCTTATGTCGTGCCTGCAACCGATCCACCCCCGTCGTCGACTGAACTGCGCAGCTTCTTGCAAGCCAGGTTGCCGAATTACATGATCCCATCAGCATTCGTGATGATGAAGACGTTGCCGCTCACACAGCACGGCAAAATCGATTATCGCTCCTTGCCAGCGCCGGATCTGATGCCGACAGAACAGGATCGCTATGTTGCCCCGAGTTCGGACATCGAGCAGATTTTGGCTGACATCTGGTGCCAAGTGCTCAAGCTGCCCAAAGTAGGCATTCATGATAATTTTTTCGAATTGGGAGGCGATTCGATCCTCAGCATTCAGGTTATTTCACGGGCCAACGAAGCTGGCTTGGCATTGACACCACGGCATATTTTTCAGGCCCCAACTGTCGCGGCTTTAGCACAAATGGCAACCCAGATTGCTCAACGACACTGTGTCTCCGAAGAGACTGGCGAGCTTACGGGTGAATTGCCATTAACTCCGATTCAGCGTTGGTTCTTTGAACAAAATCTCGTTGATCCGAATCACTGGAATCAGGCAGTTTTGGTTGAGCTTCGTCAAAACATTTCCCCATCAGTCGTGCGTCGCAGTTTAGCTATAATCCTCGAACATCATGATGCGTTGCGGCTTCGTTTCGAAGCGACGGACCATGGTTGGCGCCAGTATTATGGCAGTGCTACCATAGACGACGCCTTTATCTATGTCGACCTTTCATCTGCATCGTTCGATCAACACAGGAGGCTGATCGAGCAGTCATGCGCGCAAGCTCAGGCAAGTTTGGACATTTTATCTGGCAAGCTCATTCGGGGAGTATACTTTGATCGAGGATCGGAACATCGACCATTGATGCTAATCGTGATTCACCATTTGGCTATTGATGGCGTATCATGGCGAATTTTGTTTGAGGACTTTCAACGTCTTTGTCAGCAGATCTTGGCTCAACAACGGCCAGCGCTGCCCAACAAAACCACCTCGTTCCGTTATTGGGCGAATCGATTGGTCGAATGGGCGCAGAGCGACCAACTTCGTAGCGAGGCCAGCTTCTGGTTGAAAACGATCAAAGGGCCATTTATCCGATTGCCAAAGGACAAGCCAGATGGTCTGAACACCGAGGCCATCGCCCAAAAAATAGTGGTCAACCTCAGCGAACAAGATACCCAGGACCTGCTGCAACAGGTGACGAAGGCCTACCACACTCAGATCGATGAAGTTTTGGTGACGGCATTAGCGCGATCACTGGCTCGGCAGATGGGCGGACATCGCGTGCTCATCGGGCTGGAGGGTCATGGCCGTGAAGACCTTTTTCAGGATGTCGATCTGAGCCGAACGATTGGATGGTTCACGACTCAATATCCTGTGCTCATCGACCTGACGGATGCCAAGGAGATCGACATAGCGATCAAACAGGTAAAAGAACAACTGCGACAGATACCCAACCATGGTCTGGGTTTCGGACTATTGCGATATTTACTAACCGACCCAGAGTTGAAGCAGCGATTCTGCCAGCTTCCGCACCCAGAAATCGTGTTCAATTACCTCGGTCAATTCGGCGACCAATCTGGATTGTTTGTCCCATCCGAACTGCCTGTCGGCCCTATGCGCAGTTACACTGGACAACGACCATATCTGATCGATATCAATGGTGGGATTAGCGATCGGGAACTGCGTCTGGAATGGACGTATAGCAGCGATATCTTTGCATCTTCCACCGTGGAGCAGCTTGCGGGCGCATTCACTCAGGAATTACGCGCGATTATCGGGCACTGCCGTTCACTACAAGGTTCCAGTGTAACCCCATCTGATTTTAAATTAGCTCGACTGGATCAGGCCAAGCTGGATAAAATTTTGAAGCAGACGAAACCGCGCTCAATTCCAGCTTAATTCGATTTGTTGACTCGTCGCTACACCCTCGCATCAGCGACAATTGACATCAATTTTGCGGTGATTTGAAATCAGCCAAGTTCCGCAATTTATATAGTGCATGAACGAGAACCATTGAATTAGAATTAAAATTGTTATTCCAAACACACTGAGGAATCTGGTATCATTTAGATTATTGGACTTGCAGATTTGTCCCTTCGATCGAAATGACAGAAAGGTGCGTTTTCGGTTAAGCAGGTTATGGTTGCAATCGAATAGGTCAAATGGCATAAATAATTTCTATGTTCTTCGCTTCGGGTGATTTTTAATTGAAAACAGCAAAGGTAGCTAATAATGATGAATTCGAACAATATTATTGACATCTATCCGTTATCGCCATTGCAGCAAGGGATGCTATTTCACAGTATCTACTCGAAGGGCAGTGGCGAATATATCGAACAATTGACATGCCGTTTCATTGGTCCGCTGAATCTTGACGCATTCGAGCATGCCTGGCAAAAGCTGATTGACCGACATTCGATCTTACGAACCGCTTTCGTTTGGGAAGGATTGGATGAGCCGGTTCAGGTGGTGCACGATGCCGTGCCGTTTCGGGTGGAACGTTTAGATTGGCTTCATCTCAGTGAGGCCGAGCAACAACAGCTATTGGATCAATTGCTGGAGCAACGTCGACGCGATGGATTCCAGATCACCCGCGCTCCGCTATTCAGCGTTGTTCTCATCCGAGTGGCTGAAAATGCGCATCAATTAATCTGGATTTGCCATCATTTATTGATCGATGGTTGGAGCTTCCCGCTGCTTTTCGAAGAGCTCTTTAGCTGTTATGAGGCGCTCTGTCGGGGCCAACAACCATCTTTTCGTTCTGTGCGACCGTACCGCGATTACATCGCTTGGTTGCAACAGCAAGATCAAAACCAAGCAGCCCAATTCTGGCAGGAGCAAATCCGTGGGTTCGATACGCCGAGTTCTCTCAAAATCGAACGAACCACAAATTTCGATCCAGGTGAACCAGAATATCAAACGACCACCATCTATTTGCCGAGCCAATTGACCCATGAATTGCAGGCATTTGCTCGTCGCCATCAGGTGACGCTCAACACCCTATTCCAGGGGGCATGGATCTTATTATTGAACCACTACAACGGTGAAGCAGATATTTTGTTCGGCGCCACTGTCTCTGGTCGACCGCCAGAATTGCCTGGAGCTGAGCACATACTGGGACCGTTCATCAACACACTGCCAGTTCGTTTTAAGGTAGAATTGGATGCACGCTTGAGTGGTTGGCTTCGGCAATTGCGACAGCTTCAAAGCGAAATGCACCAATACCAATATAGCCTTCTCGCAGATATTCAGAAATTCAGCGATGTGCCTCGCGATACCCCGTTGTTCGACACGATTCTTGTGTTCGAAAACTATCCAATCAGCCAAGCTCTGGCTGAGCAAAAGCGCGCTCTGGAGATTCAGGACATTCGCGCTTACTCGCGAACAAATTACCCTATTACCTTGGTGGTTGCACCTGGGGATCCGATCCGCGTGGAGATCGCTTTCGATGCCCGTCGATTCGAACGACAAGCCATCGATAGAGTTTTGCATCATTTGGAGCGAATTTTAAGCGATATCGTGGCCCAACCAGACCGAACATTGGACACGTTCTCGGTGATAGAGCCAACCGAATATCAGAAAATTGTAGTGGATTGGAACCAAACTCACTCGGATTATCCAGCGGATCGGTGTATCCATGAACTCATTACCGAACAAGCGGAACGAACCCCAGAGCAAATCGCTATTCGTTTTGAGGAGACCGAAATCAGCTATCATCAGTTGAACCAGCGCTCCAATCAATTAGCCAATTATTTAAAGAAGCAGGGCGTAACAATCGAAAGCGTTGTTGCTGTCTGTCATGAGAGATCCCCAGAATTGATCATCAGTCTGCTTGGCGTATTGAAAGCCGGGGCCGCCTACCTGCCGTTGGATCCGAATTATCCGAAAGAGCGATTGAACCTTATCGTTCAGGACGCGGGGGCAACAATTCTGCTTACTCAGCAGCACCTGTCGGAGAAATTTCATGATCTCCAGCTCATTTCGATCTGCATGGATTCAGATTGGCCCAGCATCGAAGTGGAATCGAATGCGAATCTGAAAAGCTCGGCCCTGCCGGACAATCTGGCCTATGTGATCTACACTTCTGGCTCAACTGGCAGGCCAAAGGGAACATTAATCGCCCACCGCGGGCTGGTGAATCACGCCTTCCATCTTGCGCGTCAGCAGCGACTGGGCATCGATAGTCGTGTGTTGCAGCTTCTCTCGTTGAGTTTCGATGCAGCGGCCGAAGAGATCTTCCCGACGCTGATCAGCGGTGGGACATTGGTGCTCCATCGCGCCCCGCTCGAACTCCCAATCCGAGAGCTTCTGAATTTTTGTGAGAAACAAAAGATAACCCTGCTTCATCTGCCAGTGGTGATTTGGCATCAAATGGTCGATGAAATTAAAGAGAAGCAACTCCAATTGGGAGCATCATTGCGCTCCGTGATCATTGGTGGGGAAGCGCCAGCCCAAACGCGCCTAATCGCTTGGAGCGAGGCAGTCAATGGTCGGATCGAATTGACCAATGCGTATGGTCCAACAGAGGCGACCATCGCTGCAACGCTATTCGAGCTTCCAAATTCACCCAAAGCCGTAGCGCAGTTGCCGCGCGTGCCGATTGGTCGCCCTATCGCGAATGCCCGAATCTATATTTTGGATGCCCGGCTTCGGCCAGTGCCGATCGGCGTCATGGGCGAACTTTACATCGCTGGAATTGGTTTAGCGCGGGGCTATTTGAGCGACCCGGCCATGACTGCCGAAAAATTCATTCCAGATCCTTTCAGCACCATGCCGGGCGAGCGAATGTATCGGACTGGCGACCTTGCTTATTATCGTACCGATGGGCATATCACTTTTGTAGGCCGAAATGATCATCAAATCAAATTGCGGGGGTTTCGGATCGAGCTGGAAGAAGTTGAGCAGGCGCTGCTGCAACATCCTGGCGTTGCCCAATCCGTGGTCGTGGTTAAAGCTGCTCATGGAATGGCGGCAAGGCAGGACGATCGACAGTTGGTCGCTTATTTTGTTCCAACCGATCGTCGAAACGGTGGAGTTCATCCAACCGAATTATCCGATTTTCTGAAAGCGCGATTGCCCAACTATATGGTTCCAGCGATCTTTATCCAATTAGAAAAGCTACCGATCACCCCAAGCGGAAAAATTGACCGGCGCCGGCTGCCTGAGCCAGATATGGAACTTCTTTTTGGCAGACAGCCCTATGTGGCGCCGCGACATCCGACCGAAGAGATCATCGCCAATTTCTTCAGCCAAATTTTAGATCTACCCCAGGTGGGCATTCATGACAATTTCTTCCATCTTGGTGGACATTCGCTATTGGCGACCCGGTTATTGAGTCGCATTCGGGATACTTTCCAAATCGACTTAGAATTGAAGTCGATATTTGAGGGTCCCACAGTGGCAGAGATTGCTGCATGCGTGGAGGCCACTCGATTGGCGCAACAAGGGCTATCCGCTCCCCCGATGACATCAGTGCCGCGCGATCAGGATTTGCCGCTCTCGTTCGCCCAACTACGGCTCTGGTTCTTGGATCAATTGGCCCCAGGACAGGCGCTTTACACTATCCCAACTGCGCTGCGACTCAGAGGCAAACTAAATATACGCGCCTTGGAGCAAAGTATTAACGAACTGATCCGACGCCATGAGGTGTTGCGAACCACGTTTGGGTCGCGCGATGGGCAACCATTTCAGGTGATCGCTCCAACGCTGTTTCTGCTGCCTCAAAAAGTGGATCTCACCAATCTTGACGCAGAACAACAGGAATTTCAAGCGCAGCAACTCATCAAGGCGGAAGCGCAGCGTCCATTTGATCTGGCGCGGGGACCGCTGCTAAGGGTGCTTTTGATCAAATGCTCAGAGCAAGACCATATCATTGTCTTAACCTTGCATCATATCATCTCTGATGGTTGGTCTGTGGCAGTGATAATTCAAGAGATTGCTGCTTTATATCAGGCATTTTCCGCCGGACAGCCATCTCCCCTGCCTCGGCTGCCACTCCAATATGCGGATTTTGCGCATTGGCAACGCCAATGGCTTCAGGGAACTGTATTGGATCGGCAACTCGAATATTGGCGCGAGAAACTTCAAGGCGCTCCTCCCCTTTTGCAGTTGCCGACAGATCGGCCTCGCCCCCCTGTGCAGACCTTTCATGGCGCCACCTTGGACCGCCAGCTTCCAAAGGAGCTGGTAGCTGGGTTGAAAAAACTGAGCCAACAAGGGGAGGCCACGCTATTTATGACCCTGCTGGCAGCATTTCAGACCCTGCTTTATCGGCTCAGCGGTCAAACCGACATTTGCGTCGGCACACCCATAGCCAATCGTAACCGAACTGAAACCGAAGGTCTGATCGGCTTCTTCGTCAATACATTGGTGTTGCGATGTGATCTTTCGGGCAACCCCACGTTTCGCAAGCTGCTGGCTCAAGCTAAAACCGCCGCGTTGGAGGCATACGCCCATCAGGATATCCCATTCGAGATGCTCGTGGAGCAGCTTCAGCCGCAGCGTGATCTCAGCCATTCCCCGCTTTTTCAGGTGATGCTGGTGCTGCAAAATGCGCCACAACATGCTTTGGAATTGCCAGATTTAACCATCACACCGATGGCTGCCGAAACTGGTACTGCCAAGTTCGATCTGTCGCTGGTCGCCATGGAGGGGAACGAGGGGATGCAGTTGTCCCTGGAATACAATACCGATTTGTTTGATGCCAGCACTATGGCACGCCTGCTTGACCATTTTCAGACGCTGCTAACTGGAGTGATAGCCGACCCCGACATGCGCCTGGCAGATTATCCTTTGATGTCTAATGAGCAACTGCATCGGCTGATCGTTGAATGGAACCGAACCCAGGCAGAGTTTCCAGCCGACCAATGTGTCCATCAAATGTTTCAATCCATCGTCGAACAATATCCAAATCAAGTTGCTGTATCGTTTGGTGATCAACAGCTCAGCTATCGCGAACTCAATCGGCGAGCCAATCATCTAGCCCGCAAGCTGCGATCCTTTGGTGTTGGACCCGAATCGCTGGTGGGCATCTATCTCGATCGCTCGCCCGATCTGGTGACCAGCGCTATTGCGGTCCTTAAGGCAGGTGGCGCATTCCTTCCACTGGATCCGCAATATCCAAGGGAGCGAGTGATATTTATGATTCAAGATTCGGGACTTCGGGTGCTCATCAGCCAACAGAACTTATTAGATCGGCTCGCTGATGTGAACATACCAACCATTTGTCTGGATGCCGAAGGCGAAGCGTGGTTGACCAGCGATGCGGATCAAGACCAAAACTTGCCCAATCTCGCTACGTCTGATAATTTAGCTTATGTCATCTACACGTCAGGATCAACTGGCAGGCCAAAAGGCACCGCGCTGCCCCACCGCGGGCTATGCAATCTGGCAGCCGCCCAGCAGAAGGCGTTTGGCATTACCAACCATAGCCGCATTCTACAATTCGCTGCGCTCAGCTTCGATGCAGCCGTATGGGAACTGGTGATGGCATTGCTCACCGGAGCCACATTATGTCTCGCGGAAAGTGAGCAAATAGCCACTGGCCAAGGATTGATTCAATTGCTAACGGATCAAAAGATCACAACGGTTACATTGCCCCCATCAATGGCGCGCGTGATGCCGGATCATCCTCTGCCCGATCTGGAAGTTATGATTACCGCAGGCGAAAAATGCACCCCCGATATCGTTGCCCGATGGTCCAACGGTCGCAAGTTTTTCAATGCCTATGGCCCAACGGAAGCTACCGTCTGCGCCTCCATGCTGCAAGTGGAGCACGATTACGCTCAAGGTCCGCCTATTGGTCGACCGATTCAAAATTTTCAGCTTTACGTATTGGACGAATACCTGAATCCAGTACCCATCGGCGCGAGCGGGGAGTTGTTTATTGGCGGGGTAGGATTAGCTCGCTGCTATCTCAATCGTCCGGATCTGACCGCAGAGAAGTTTGTACCCAACCCATTCAGCGCTCGGCCCGGTGATCGATTATATCGAACGGGCGACCTGGTTCGTTATCTGGCCGATGGCAATATCGAATTTCTCGGCCGCATCGATCATCAGGTGAAACTGCGCGGCTTCCGCATCGAGCTGGGCGAAATTGAAAACGTGCTGCATGAACACCCGTCGATCCAGGATGCCACGGTGATTGTCCGCGAAGACATACCCGGCGACAGCCGGATCGTCGCTTATTTTGTGCCAAAGCCAGGCGAATCAGTTGAGCCTGGAGCGCTGCGCCGCTACCTCCGCGATCGTCTGCCAGATTATATGGTGCCGTCTTATATGATCTCTATGGAGCAACTGCCCTTAACCCCGAGCGGCAAGGTGGATCGTCGCGCATTACCCGCTCCAGATCGTTCGCGGCCCGACCTTGAGAGCCGCTACCAAGCTCCGCGCAATGAGACAGAGGAAAAATTAACCGCCATCTGCGCTGAACTGTTGCATCTGGACAAAGTGGGAGTATTCGATAACTTTTTCGATCTGGGTGGTCATTCACTGTTAGCCACCCAGTTCATCTCTCGGATCCGAACCGCACTTCAGCTCGAAATCCCTTTGCGCACCCTTTTCGAAAACCCGACAATCGAAAAATTGGCTGAGGCGATTTTAACGCTGCGAGCAACTGCTCAGCAACCAGGACAAGAACCAGCTCCGACCATCGGTCGTTACTCGCGCGAGGGCCATCGGATGAAGCGCTCCGAGCTGGATCGGCCTAAGGTCTCATCATAAATCCGATTGAATTTATCATGCAAAGCTTAACAAGAAATAAAAATATCGAGTCCAATTTTGCCATTTTTTCCGCTCCGCTGTTAGATTTAAAATGGTTTTGGGGCCATCAGTCCCAGCTTAATTTATCATATGAACCCGAATTTGAAGAAAGATCAAAACCCAGGTATGACCGAGGCAACTACCAATAATTTTATCGAGGAAGATATTTATGTTTTCCCGACCTCATTCGCACAACAGCGATTGTGGTTTTTAGATCAATTTGCACCAAATAGTCCGTTCTATAACATTCCCTCTGCGATAAGATTTCAGGGGAATTTGAATATTGGCGTGCTGGAGCAATGCTTACGGGAGATCGTTCGTCGTCATGAGACGCTTCGCACCACGTTCGCCACAGTGAACGGTCAACCGGTCCAGGTGATCAGCCCATCAGCCACCATCTCGATGCCAAAAGTGGACCTGCAAGCTATCCCGCACGAGCATCGGCTTGAGGAAGCCATCCGTCTCGCGACCGAAGAGGCTAAAACGCCCTTCAATCTATCCACTGGCCCATTGATCCGAGTGAAGCTGATCAAGCTCGGCAAGCAGGACCATGTTGTGCTGTTGAACATGCACCATATTATCTCTGATGGCTGGTCTATGAGTGTGCTGATTCAAGAGATCGCCGTTCTTTATGAAGCTTTTTTGCATCACCAACCATCACCTCTGCCAGAGCTTCCAATCCAATATGCCGATTTTGCCCAATGGCAGCAAGAATGGTTAGCTGGCGAGCGCTTGGAGCAGCAGATCGCTTATTGGAAAAAGAAATTGGACAGCAACTTACCGATCTTGGAGCTGCCCACGGATCGGACTCGGCCCGCGGTTCAAACGCTCAATGGGGATACTTACTCAACAAAGCTCTCGAAGTTGCTATCCGACCAGGTCAAAACGTTTGCACGGCAGCAGGATGCAACCTTGTTTATGACATTATTAGCGGCGTTCAAGGTGCTGCTTCATCGCTATACAGGGCAAACCGATATCTGCGTGGGCTCGCCGATCGCCAATCGAACCCGCGCCGAAATTGAGGGCCTCATTGGTTTTTTCGTCAATACCATCGTGCTGCGCACCCAGCCTGATCCTAATCTCACGTTCTCACAGTATTTGCAGCAGGTCAAAGAGATCACGCTCGAGGCTTATGCCAATCAGGATGTGCCTTTCGAACGTCTGGTGGAAATCCTTCAGCCTGATCGCGATATGAGCCATTCCTCCCTGTTCCAAGTGATGTTCATCTTGCAAAATAATCCCATGCTGGTCGATCGCGAACTCCCCGAAGTCTCGATCAGCACACTGAACATCAACGCTGGCACATCCACATTCGATCTAACGCTGATGTTCACCGAACAGCCAGATGGCCTGAGCGCTTCAGTTGAATATAATACCGACCTGTTCAATAAAGATACGATCATCCGGCTGATGGAGCACTACCGAGTGCTGTTAGAGAACATCCTTCGCGATCCCAATCAACAAATTGCCCATTTGCCATTGATCAGCGAGGCCGAGCAGAGGAAACTATTGGAAGAATGGAACAATACCGAGGTCGATTTTCCGACCCAGTTGTGCATCCATCAGTTGTTCGAACAGCAGGTTGAGCGAAACCCAGACGCCGAAGCTGTGATTTTCGGAGAACAGAAGCTTAGTTATGGCGAACTGAATCGGAAAGCCAATCAAATGGCGCGCTTATTAATGCAACACGGGATTGGACCAGGCAAATTGGTAGGAATTTGTCAGGAAAAATCGCTGGAATTGATCGTCAGCGTGTTGGCGACGCTGAAAGCTGGTGCAGCATTTTTGCCCATCGACCCCAGTTATCCCAAGGATCGGATTGACCACATGCTGGAGGATGCGCAGGTTTCAGCCGTGCTCACCTTTGAGCAATACCAGCCCGTTCTTCTTAGCCAGAGCGTCCAGACCATTCTGTTGGATAGGATTGAGCCGCTATTGGAAAAACAGCGCGTTGAGAATCTGACCATCTCAGCGACACCCGATCATCTCGCCTATGTCATCTATACTTCTGGTTCAACTGGCAAATCCAAGGGCGTGATGGTGCCGCACCGCAGCGTGGTGAACCAATATTTTGCTTGGGAAAAGCAGTTCGAACTGGGAACTAAGGCTACTTGTCATCTGCAAATGGCGAGTTTCTCTTTCGATGTATTCTGCGGCGATCTGATCCGAGCATTAGGCTCAGGCGGAAAACTTGTTCTCTGTCCCCGAGATTTGATGCTCGATGTGGAAAAATTGTATCAAACGATGATCAAGCATCATGTCGATATCGCCGAGTTCGTCCCAGTCGTATTAAGAAATTTAATCCAATATTTGGAAAAAACAAATCAGAACCTGTCCTTTTTAAATGTCCTGATCGCTGGTTCTGATGTGTGGTATGTCGGCGAATATCAAAAATTTTTGAAATTCTGTGGACCGCAGACGCGGCTTTTCAATACATTTGGCCTGACCGAGGCTGCCATCGACAGCACCTATTTTGAAGGTCAGACGACGACCCTATCTGGCGATCGAGTTGTGCCGATCGGTCGACCGTTCTCTAACACCACAATTTACATTCTGGACTCATATCTTAATCCAACACCCATCGGCGTACCGGGAGAATTATTCGTTGGGGGCGCAGGGGTCACTTACGGCTATTTGAATCGACCCGATTTGACAGCCGAAAAATTCATTCCCGATCCATTCGCAAATAAGCTGGGACAGCGCCTTTATCGGACGGGCGACCGAGCGCGCTATCTGGCCGATGGCAATATCGAATTTTTGGGACGAATGGATTATCAAGTGAAGATCCGCGGCTTTCGCATCGAATTGGGCGAGGTCGAAGCGACTCTGGGCACATATCCCGATATTCAGCAAGCGGCTGTGATCGTCTCAGGTAGCAACGGCCAGACCCAGCGCCTGGTTGCATTTCTGGTGGCGCAGAATGGCCTGCAACCCACAGCTTCAGAATTGCGCGCTTATTTGAAAAACCATTTGCCCGATTATATGATCCCAGCCTATTTTATCTGGTTGGACGAGATGCCGCTGTCGCCCAACGGCAAAATCGATCGCAGAGCATTGGCAGCTTATGATATCGATGAATTCATCGAACCAAGAACCGACTTCGTGCCCCCTCGTACCGCAACAGAGCAGATTATTGCAGATATTTGGCAAAGCGTTCTGGGATGCCAGCGTGTGGGATGTTACGATCATTTCTTCGAATTGGGAGGTCATTCACTATTGGCCACTCTAGTGGTCTCACGGCTGCGCGAAACGTTCCAAACCGATGTCCCGTTACGATTGATCTTCGAGTCGCCCACCGTAGCTGAATTGGCTGAATATTTCGATCGCTCTCTGAAATCAGCCCAGGGCCTCCTTCCGCCCGCCATCGTGCCGGTACCGCGCAATCAAGATTTGCCATTATCGTTTGCACAACAGCGGCTCTGGTTTTTGGATCAATTCGAGCCCAATAGCCCATTTTACAACATACCGAACGCTGTGCGATTGCAGGGAGAGCTAACCATCCCTGTGCTCAGGCGCACCGTGCAGGAGATTGTCCGACGACATGAATTGCTGCGGACCGTTTTTCAGGTGATCGATGGCAAACCGCATCAAACCATTTTGCCAGAACGAAACATCCCAGTTCGAATCGTGGACTTGACCCAAATCCCGCTTGACCAGCAGCAGGCTGTGGCGTTCACACTGTCACTCATGGAGTCGCAACAGCCCTTCGATCTCTCCATCGGACCATTGCTCCGAGTGACATTATTGCGTCTAGCCGATCATGATCATATTGTTTTGGTCACCATGCATCACATCATCTCCGATGAATGGTCAATCCAGGTGTTTACCAGGGAGATTGCTATCATTTACGATGCGTTCCTCCACGGTAGGCCTTCTCCATTACCCGAGCTGCCCATTCAATATGCAGATTTCGCCTATTGGCAGCAGCAATGGCTGCAAGGGGAGGTGTTGGAACGTCAACTAAATTATTGGAAACAGCAGCTCGATGGCATCCCAGGGCTGTTGGAATTGCCGACCGATCGGCCCAGGCCTGCCGTCCAAACGTTCCGAGGCGACTATCAAACGTTCTATTTCTCTGAACAATTATCGCAGGCGATCAAAGCCTTCGGCCAACGCGAGGGAGTCACCCTTTTTATGACCCTGTTGGCTGGATTTCAAGCGCTGCTTCATCGTTATTCTGGTCAAGATGATATTTGTGTCGGCACTCCGATTGCCAATCGCACTCAGGCTTCCACCGAAAACCTCATTGGCTTCTTCGTCAACACTCTGGTGTTGCGCGCTCGATTCGCTGAGGGCATCAGCTTCCGCGAATTAGTGCAGCAGGTCAAAGAAGCTGCTCTGGGCGCTTATATGCATCAAGATCTCCCGTTCGAAAAGTTGGTCGACGCGCTGCAACCAAAAAGGGATACCAGCCATTCCCCGCTGTTTCAGGTGATGTTCGCCCTGCAAAACACCCCTACTGGGAAAGAGCAAATTTCCGTGGGGCTTACAGCCAGCCCCTTTGAAACGCATTTGGGCAGCTCCAAATTTGATATGACCCTATTCATGCAAGAGGATGGCAATCACCTCGCCGGAGCGCTGGAATTTAATACGGATCTATTCGATGCAAGTACCATCGCGCGATTCATCCAGCATTTTGAAATGCTATTTACCAACATGCTGCATCAACCCGATCAAGCGATCGGATCGGTTCCAATTTTATCCGAGATTGAAAGACATCGGGCCATTGTGGAATGGAACAATACCAAAATCGATTATCGCAATTCGCTTCTTTTACCTCAATGGTTCGAAGCTCAGGTCGCTCGAACGCCAGACGCAGTCGCTGTTGTTTTCGGCGACCATCAGCTCACATATCGGCAGTTGAACCATCAGGCCAATCAATTGGCCCATCGACTGGAGCGGCAAGGAATTGGGCCTGAAAAGATTGTCGCTATCTGCATGGAACGATCGCTGGAGGTCATGATTGCATTATTCGGTGTGCTGAAAGTCGGCGGTGCTTACGTGCCAATCGATCCCTCCTACCCCAAAGAGCGAATTGACTATATGCTCCTGGACTCCCGAGCCGCGCTCGTGCTTTCTCAATCCCGATTGCTGGATCGGCTGCCAGCGGAGTTCCAAATGGCGAGCACATCCCAGCCAGATATGCCAAGGATCATTTGTTTGGACCGCGATTGGCCGAGCATTGCGACGGAAAGCGAGGCGGAGTTGTCGGTCCAGATCGATGGCGACAATCTCGCCTATGTGATCTATACGTCAGGTTCAACTGGCAAACCGAAAGGCGTTATGATCTCGCATCAGGCGTTAATGAACTACTTGCTCTGGTGTCTAAAACACTACCCGATCACTGTTGAGCAGGGGGCACTGGTGCATTCCTCGTTAGCTTTTGATGCCACTATCACTGGGCTTTATGCTCCGCTATTATGTGGAAGCTCGGTCTATTTGACCCCAGAAAATGAAGAATTGGACATTGTGGCACAGACCCTGGCGCAAAAGCCGGGATTCGGTCTAGTGAAAATTACCCCCGCTCACTTACAAATGCTCGGAGAGCAAATTAATGCAGAAATGGCTGATGAGCTGGTACAAGCGTTCATCATCGGAGGTGAAAATCTGACTCGCGAGCACATCCATTTCTGGCTGGAAAATGCCCCGTATACAAAATTGATTAATGAATATGGGCCAACGGAAACGGTGGTCGGCTGCATGAATTACCTCGTACCATCCAATTATCGCAAAATCGGATCTGTGCCCATTGGCTCTCCCATCGGCAATGTGCAGATCTATCTGTTAGATTCGAACCTTGAGCCAGTACCGATCGGCGTGGCTGGTGAAATTTATATCGGAGGGGCTGGCGTCGCGCGCGGGTACCTCGATCGGCCCGAGCTGACCGCCGAAAAATTCTTGCCAGATCCGTTCAGTCAACAACCTGGAGCACGATTCTACCGCACTGGCGACTTGGCCAAATATCTCCCCAATGGGACAATCGAGTTTCTGGGGCGCATTGACCATCAGGTGAAAATCCGCGGCTTCCGCATCGAATTGGGCGAGATTGAATCAGCATTGGCTGAACACCCAGCGATTCGGGAGGCCGTGGTCCAGCCATGGCAAACAGATCGCGTTCAAAGGCTTGTCGCTTATCTCGTGCCCAAAAATTCCGAGCTTCCCTCGAGCACCGAGCTCCGCGAATATTTAAAAAACCGTTTGCCTGAATACATGATTCCAGCCAGCTTTGTGAAGCTGGCCAATTTGCCGCTGACATCCAATGGCAAAGTTGATCGAAAAGCATTGCCTGAACCCAGCGACGAACGCCCCGTGCTCCAAAATGAGTTTGTTGGCGCGAGTACACCAATTGAACAGACCTTGGTCCAGATCTGGCAACAGGTTTTGGGCCTTGAAAAGATCGGCATCCATGATAATTTCTTTGAGTTGGGTGGCGATTCAATTTTGACCATTCAGGTGATCTCCCGGGCCCGACAGGCAGGTATAAATCTCACGCCCAAACAGATCTTCCAGTACCCGACCATCGCGGGCCTGGCCGAACTGGCTGCCAATGAGCTGTACATCCACGCTGAGCAAGGTTTGGTGCGCGGTCCCGTTCCCCTAACGCCCATTCAACGCTGGTTCTTTGAGTTGCCCATCTCTGAACGGCATCACTGGAACCAGCACATCATGCTCTCCGTCGGCGAACGGCTGAACCCCAATTGGCTCAAAAAAGCAATTGACGCATTACTTCATCACCATGATGCGCTCCGGATGCGCTTTTATTTCGAGTCTGATGACTGGTATCAAACCAATGATGGGATGGATGATCCGACTCCGTTCTGCTGGATCGATCTCTCAGATCTTTCGGAGCAAGATCAACAGAAGGCTATTGAGTCCCAAGCTGCGGCAATTCAAGCCAGCCTGAATCTCTCCCAGGGGCCATTGATTCGATTCGCGCTGTTCGATCGCGGCGCGGATCTATCAGCGCGGCTCTTCATCGTAGCGCATCATCTGATTATCGATTTCGTTTCATGGCAGATTTTGCTTGAGGACTTCATCACCGCCTACCAGCAACTCAGCCAGGGGGCAGCGGTCCGTCTGCCTGCCAAGACGACATCGTTCCAATATTGGGCCATTAAATTGGCACAATATGCCCAGAGCTCAGAATTGCTGCAACAAGTGGCCTATTGGGAAGCGCTGAACACTGCCACTGCACATCCAATTCCGCTCGATTTTCCAGATGGACAAAATACCGAGGCTTCGGGCCGTGTCATCACGAGGAGCTTATCTCCCGAGTATACCCAATTTTTATTGAACGTGATGCCTTCGGCCTATCGCACCCCAGTAATGACTGTACTATTGACCAGTCTGGTTTTGACCATGCGCGATTTCTCTGGCTCGGATCGAATTATGATCGACTTGGAAGGCCATGGCCGCGAGTCGCTGTTCGATGATGTCGATCTCAGTCGTACCATTGGCTGGTTCACTGTTCTCTCACCTGTGGCATTTAATCTGACAGGGGTGCAGAGCCCCAGCGACGCAATTCAGGCCATCAAACAACAATTGAATCAAATACCACAGCGAGGCATTGGTTTCGGACTTTTGAAATATCTCACTCAGCAAATGGATGGTCTCATTGCTATCAAGTCCATGCCTCAGCCAGAGATTATCTTCAACTATTTCGGACAAATGTCTTCACCCAACAGCGGATTGGATTCGTTCGAACCAGCCGAGGAGATCGCGGGTTTCGATCGAAGTCCAGAAAATCTCCGCAGCCATATACTTGAAATCAATGGCAGTGTGAATCAGGGACGACTGTATCTTGGCTGGACTTATAGTGAGAATCTGCATCGCCAGGAAACGATCGAGCGGATGGCTGATCGGTTCATCGAACATTTGATCGCGCTCATCCATCATTACCAGTCTGGCGCGACGCTAAGCTTCTCTAGTGAGGACTTTCACGACTTCCATTGGAAGGAAGAAGATATTCAGGATATCATAGGCGAGTTGAGTCGATTAGAAGGATAAAGCAATTTATGGATAAAAAGAATGTGGTTGATTTTTACCCCTTGACGCCCATGCAACAAGGGATGTGGTTTCATACGTTATTGGCACCAGAATCTGGGGTGTATTTCGAGCAACTGAGTTGTGCCATCACTGGCCAGATCGATCTGGAGGCGTTTCGACGAGCTTGGGATGCGGTGATCCAGCGGCATCCAATTCTGAGAACCAGTTTTATCGGGGAGAGCCTGAAAGAGCCAATTCAAGTGGTCCATCGCCATGTGTCGATGCCTTTTGAGTATCTCGATTGGAGTGGGCTTTCGCCCGAGCGACAGGCGCAACAATTGGACGCTTTTCTGGAAGTGGATCGAAAGCGGGGCTTCAAATTATCCGAGCCGCCGCTGATGCGGTGCGCCATGATCCGGTTTGGCGCAGATCGTCATCAATTGGTGTGGAGTTATCACCATATTTTGATGGACGGGTGGTCTCTGCCTCTGGTTTTAGGCGAGGTGTTCGCCCATTACGATCGATTCAGCCGCGGGCAACAATTGCAATTGCCGCAACGTCGACCGTTCCGAGATTATATTGTCTGGCTGAAAAACCAGGATCAATCCCGAGCAGAAGCGTTCTGGCGAAAAACCCTTGAAGGATTCACCACCCCAACTCCGCTATTTCCCATTCAACCAACCACTAAGGGTTCGGCTGAGGATGCGAGAAATGAGGAGATCTATTTGACTGAATCGCTCACCGCGCAATTGCAAAACTTTGCTCGAAAACATCAGCTTACCCTGAACACAGTGGTTCAAGCGGCGTGGGGATTGGTGTTGGGTCGTTATCATCAAACAGATGATGTGGTATTTGGGGCGACGGTTTCAGGTCGGCCACCAGACCTCTCGGGAGCCGAGGATATGATCGGCCTGTTTATCAATACGCTTCCAGTCCGTATTAGAATTTCGGATCAGGAGACGTTGATCCCCTGGCTCAAACAATTGCAACAGCAGCAACTGGAAGGTCGCCAATACGAATACAGTTCCTTGATTCAAATTCATCAGTGGAGCGAGGTTCCGCGCGGCGTGCCATTGTTCGAAACGATTTTGGTCTTTGAAAACTACCCGATCGATAATCGGCTCACTCAGCAATTGGGTTTGCAGCTTACCATAGAAAATGTCCGCTCAGAAGAGCGCACCAATTATCCGATCAATCTGATCGTGGGACCAGGATCGCAAATCTTGTTGCGCATTTTATATGACCCCGGTCATGCGGACCCAGAATTGATCCAAGCTGTACTGAAGCAACTCGAACATGTTCTGGAGCAGTTTGTGAGAAATTTCGATCAACGGCCATCACAAATTGACATCCTAACTGCAAAGGATAAAAACAAGCTGTTGATACAATTCAATGCCACGGCCGCCGATTATCCCGATCAGCACGGCATCCATCACCTGGTTGAAGCCAGTGTGGAGAGATCTCCAGAATCCATTGCCGCGATCTTCGAAGATCAACAGCTCAGTTATCGGGAATTGGATAACCGAGCCAATCAATTGGCGCGATATTTGAAGCAATTTGATATCGGCCCCGAAACCGTGGTCGCAATTTCCATTGAACGATCATTGGATATCCCAATCGCTATCCTGGGGACATTAAAATCTGGCGCAGCTTATTTGCCCATCGATCCCGATTATCCAAAAGTCAGAAGGGCCTATATGCTTCATGATTCGGGCGCACGCCTGCTGATCACTCAACAGAAATTGGCTCCGCTATTTTCAGATGCCGCTATCCCGATAATCATGATCGATGCAGACTGGCCCGTTATCGCGCAGCAATCGCGGCAACGAATCGATGTGGCAATCGATGCCGACAACCTGGCATATTTAATCTATACTTCAGGTTCGACCGGTCAGCCCAAAGGCACCTTGCTGCAACATCGGGGCTTATGCAATTATATCAATGCCAATATCCAGCAGTTGGGGATCAGCCCATCCGATCGGATGCTCCAATTTTCATCCTTAAGCTTCGATGCTTCGGTCATGGAACTGTTCACTGCGCTGGTGTCTGGTGCGACGCTCGTGTTCGCTGGCCATGAGCTATTGCTCTCTGGCGATCAATTGCTTGAGTTCATCGAAACGGCGGGGATCACGGTGACGCTTTTGCCACCCTCGCTCTTAGCAGTGTTATCAGAACGAGCGCTGCCGATGCTCAAAACGTTGTTGACCGGCGGCGAGCGCTGTACTCCAGCTATTGTTCAGAAATGGGCCCCTCATAGGAATTTCTTTAATGCCTATGGGCCAACAGAGGCGACGGTGGGGCCGACGATTTATCGGGTAGAATCTGGTGAAGCTGTTCAAGTGACCGTGCCCATTGGCCGTCCTCTCGCTAACACTGAAATTTATCTTTTAGATCGAGAGCTTCGCCCAGTGCCGCTCGGCGTGGCAGGAGAATTATACATCGGTGGCATTTGTCTAGCCAGAGGCTATCACCATCAACCAGGATTGACGGCAGAAAAATTCATTCCGCACCCGTTCAGCGCCAAGCCAGGCCAGCGGTTGTATCGAACTGGCGATTTGGCCCGTTACCGGAGCGATGGGAATCTCGAATTCCTGGGCCGCATTGATCATCAGGTTAAAATTCATGGCTTTCGGATCGAGCTGGAAGAGATCGAGTCGGTTCTTGCTCAGCACCCAGCCATCAGGGAGACGGTGGTCATCGCTCATGAATCCCAGGTTGCAGATGGTGAAAAGCGACTGGTGGCATATTTTATTTCCAGCGAGGAGGGTTCAGCACCGGTCGCCGAGCTGAGAAATTTCTTGAAAGAGCGGCTTCCTGACTTCATGATCCCATCCATTTTTATTAAGCTGAGCGCTTTTCCCTTGCTGCCCAATGGAAAAATCGATCGTCAGGCGCTCCCGAAGCCAGACAATGATCGGCCCAATATGGACAAAGACTATGTGGCGCCTCGCGATGCTTGGGAGTTTGGACTGGTGCGCATCTGGGAAGAAGTGCTGAACGTACGCCCGATTGGTGTAACCGATAATTTCTTTGAGCTGGGCGGACACTCGCTCCTCGCAGTTCGATTGATCGGCCAAATTCAGCAGCGATTAGGGCGCGGATTGCCATTGAACGCGCTATTTCAAGAGCCAACCGTAGAGAATCTGGCCCGCATTCTTAGGTTGGGCGACGGAACCAGTTCCCATCCAACGCTGGTGCCCCTGCAGCCCCGTGGGTCACGAAAGCCGCTGTTCTTCGTTCATCCATCCGGCGGCAGTGTCCATTGGTACGTTGCTCTGGCTAATTACATCGGTCCAGATCAACCTCTATATGGCGTTCAGGCCAAAGGGCTCAACGCCGGCGAGGAGATCCATACCAGCATTGAGGAAATGGCAAGCTATTATGTGAATGCGATCCGAAGCGTGCAGCCACATGGCCCATACCATCTTGGCAGTTGGTCTCTTGGCGTGATCATTGCATTTGAAATGGCCCAGCAGCTCACAGCACAGGGCGAATCCGTCGCTTTTCTGGGATTGGTTGATCAAGGACCATTCCCCCCAAATAGTGCTCCAATTGATGAAGCCAGTTATTTGGTCGAGTTATTCGGCAAACATCTGCCGCTATCAGCGGAAACGCTTCGAGAACTGGCCCCAGTAGATCAGATTCAGCATGTCTATGAGTTGGCCATCCAAACCCATTGGATTCGGTCCGACATCTCGTTGGAGCAATTCAGCCATTTCGTCCGAATCATGAGAACGTATAATGACGCTTGGCGCAATTACCATGCTCGGCCATATCCGGGCAAAATTACCGTGTTTCGCGCTACCAATTCCCATCTTGATAATTTAGTTGCTCCAGACTTGGGTTGGGCAGAACTTGCCAAGGGTGGTGTTGAGGTGCATGATGTCCCTGGTGATCATATCAGCATGATGGTGGAGGAAGAGCAAGTTAGAGTGTTAGCGCAGAGAATTTCAACCTGTTTAGCGAAAATCAATCCCAGCAACCATGAACGATGACACAGCTCAAAAAAAGAACGGTAGATGGCTCACCCCAGTGCTCGACGGCTGGTTTTGCTAAGGTTTAAAGGGAAGTCTGAATGAATCAGTAATTAGATAAGGTCATTCCTGCGAAAGCAGGTATCACATATTGCTTCCGAAATTTTGAATTAATCGAGCAAAGGAAAAATATTTTTGCCCGTCGACTACGGGAAAACGATCAAATTCAGATTTGAAAATCATCTTCCACAATCTTTCGAGTATTTCGTGGGTAAATTTTGTTTTTGCTCATCACTTTTCATTTTAGGGTTCATATAAAATCAGTGAATCATTTGATTCGATGATTTATACATTCATTTAACCAAGGAGCTTATATGAAAACAAAACTCATCCTCATCAGCCTGATGTTAATCGGGAGCACCACAGTGACCAGCACTGCGATGGTCAAAGAAACGTGGGTCCGCCATTTTCATTCGAGCAACGCACAGCTCGACCTGGCCGTTGCAATGGCATTGGACGATTCGAGCAATGTGATTGTAATAGGTAACAGCCGTACAGCGCATGGTGATTTTGATTATTTGATTGTGAAATACGACAGTTCTGGCCAACTGAAATGGAGTGCTCAATATAATGGAACAAACAATGGGGACGACCATGCGGCCGCTATGGCCATTGACCAGCAGGGAAATATTTATGTCACTGGGAGCAGCGCAGCGGCAAATGGGTTGGACGATTTTGTCACAATAAAATTGGACCGGAATGGTGCTCAACAATGGGTTGCCCGATACAACGGCCCTGCTAACAATTTGGACGAAGCTACTGGCGTGGCCGTAGATCAAACCGGGAATGTATACGTGATCGGCTTCAGCAATGCTGGCGGCTGGGTGCCATTTCCTGACATCGTCACCATCAAATATAATTCTGCGGGTCAACAGCAATGGTTGGCCCGTTACGATGGATCATCGGGATCCATGGATATGGCAAGTGCCATTGCTATTGATTTGGAAGGGAACGTTTACGTAACTGGTGCAACTGGCAGTGGTCGGGCTGGTTGGGGCTCTGCCATTCAAACTGACTTCATCACGATCAAATATAATGCTCAGGGCCAACAGGTCTGGGCAGTGACCTACAACGGACCAGCGAATTCCCAAGACGTCGCTACCCATTTAGTCCTGGATGCTGGCAATAATGTGTATGTTGCTGGTGCCAGCACGGGCAACGGCACTCGATTGGATTACGCTACGCTCAAATACAATAACGCTGGCGAATTGCAATGGGTAGCGCGATACAACAGCGATGAGAACCTTCAAGACAATATCAGCGGCCTAGCGGTGGACGCATTGGGAAATGTGGTGGTCACTGGCACAATCGGCAGTGATCTGTTCAATCCCAATAGTGATCTTGTCACCGTCAAATACGATCAGAATGGGAAACAGCTATGGCTCGCCCGATATAATGGGCCGGGCAATTCCTGGGAGCGCGCGGCTGGTCTGGCGCTGGATCGCGAGAACAATATCTACGTCACTGGTCAGAGCATGGGGGACGCTTCAGGGTCGGATTTCGTTACACTGAAATACGATCGGAATGGGGCGCTCCAATGGGCAGCCCGCTATGATAGCGGCTCCAAATCCGACGACGCTGGCATCGCGATTCAACTGGATCGATCTGGAGACATTTATGTCGCTGGGAGCACTGGTATCGAGATGAATGCTGGCAGCGTCACTATCATCAAATATGAGCAAAACAACAATGTCATCGCGGCCAATTATAGCCGCAAATCAGATCAGCGGGTAAGCCGCAATTATCCCAACCCATTCAACTCGACGGTCACCATCATTTTCGATCTTCCAGAGAGCAGTCAGGTATCGCTCAAGGTTTATAACATGATGGGTCAGGAGCTGGCTGTGCTCGTTGATCAATCGCTTTTTGCTGGAACTCATCAAGTGTTTTGGGATGCGACTGGTCAGAATAGCGGTATTTATTTTTATCGTTTGAAAATGAATGACAAAGTGGAATCCAACAAAATGATCTTGTTGCGTTGAAAAATTCGTTATCATCGAATGAAATCTAGGCAGGTTCATACAGAAACATGAAAGCGATCTCTGAATAAAAGCATCGAGCCATATTGGTAGGAAAATCGCGATGGAGACGATTCTTTCTCATTTAGAGCGCTCTTCTGATATTTACGAACTGATTCCTGGTTATCCTAAACCACCTTTGATCCCGTTGCCCGAGCTCGGGGATATGAGTTCGTTGGCAAGAGTTGGCTTAAAATCGAGCGCATTGGCGCATTCGCTCAGTCGGCTTGGCCTAAGGATTTCTGGCTTTTTAAAATTTCAAAAGACACTCCCTGAGCGACTTGAACTATTGCTCAGAAGGTGCGATCTACGAGGTGGGTATTTATTTGCGCCAGTCGTTTCCGCTACGTTGGCATTGGAGGACGACGCTCGCCAGTTGCCACCGTTAGATCGGGCGACTACCTTGTTAATCGCTGCCGGACAGTTGTATCAGGATATCGTGTCGGCTCGGCTCGAGCCAGATCGATACCGCGGAAATACACTGGAAATGGGACAATATCCGAACTTGTTTTCCACCTGTCTGATTATCGATGGAAAACGGCCGCGCATATTGAAAAGCGCAAATCATTCGCATATTGTGGTGCTCATTCACGGGCAACAACATGCGTTGGAGCTGGGCGATCCGACAAGTTGGCGACCAGCTTCCATCAAACGGGCGCTCGAGGAAATTGTAGAACGAGCGGCCCCCAGTCAATCGACTGAACCGCCGGGGATCTTGACAGGTGCTGATCATCCGACGCAGATGAGAATCTTTCGGCAGCTTCAGCGGATCGAATTGAACCGACGTTCGCTGAAACTATTGCAGCATAGTTTTCTGATCCTCTGCCTTGATCTCGATGATAAACCATCGAGCTATGCCGAAGCGGCAAGAATCGGCCATGGCGGCAATTTTGCCAATCGCTGGTATCATGCTAGCTTGCAGATCATCGTCTTTGGGAATGCGCGTGCTTGTATCACTTGTAACTTCAGCACCTATGTGGATGGGAACACGATGATGCGGGCGGCATCGGAAATCAAACGTCGTGCGGCTAGGGTGGAAATCAATGATGGCTGGTCAGAGGGCAATGCCCCTTCCGCAAAAAAGTTGTACTGGTCGATTGCCCCGCGATTCATTCAACAGGCTCAGTACGATTTGAATCGGATCGTCGATCATCAGCCAGCCACGTTTGAGATCGCTGGCTGCGGACGCAGCTATTTTTCTGCTCGGGGTTTGGATGGAGTGCCCATCTTCATGGTGGCGCTCCAACTGACAACCAAGAAATTCACGGGCAAAATGGTTGAGATGCGGCAGTTTTTAACATTATCTCGTTACCGATGCATGGGACTGACCGATGCAGTCGTCACCACTCCCGAAGTGATCCAACTGGTGACTTACCTTGACCAAGCGACATTCGATCCGAAGCGCGCAGGACAATTACTCGAAGCCGCTATTGCCTCTCAGGTGAGCGCCTGTCGGCAAGCTCGATCGCATCTCTCGCTGGATTCGCTGATCGGACTTTATTTGGTATCCAGCTCAACTTGGAAAAGACGTTATATTCAGTTCGTCCTGATTCTGGTGATGGCGCTGCTTCGGCTATTCGGTTTGTTCAGACCAGCATTTCAGCGAGAGGTGATCGTTTCTCATCCAGAAATTTATCCTGAGGTGCCAGTGGTCGGGCGACCAGGAATTCGATTGCCCTATGTGAAATACTTCGGCTTGCATTACCAAATGATGGCCGATCGGATCATCATGACCATGATGCCATCGGTGAAATGGTCAATTCCCAATGCGGATTTCATTGCTGAATTGAAAAAAAATCTCCAACTCATGCAACAAATTATTGAAGGAAGATCTGAATGAGCAATCCTGAAAAATTGATGAACAAGAATTTTTTGCTATTATGGCAAGGCCAGGCAGTCAGCAACCTGGGCACCCAAATTTTTTCAATCGGTATGATCCTATGGATCGTCGAAGCCACAGGATCAACCACGCTCATGGGGGTCATCGCCATGGTCGCTAGTATCCCAGCATTGATTTTGGGACCGATCGGGGGGACAGTGGCCGACCGCCATTCCCGCAAACACATTATTGTTCTCAGCGACGTACTGAGCGGGCTAGTGATGCTGGCTCTTGCTGCATTGGTGTTTTATGCACCGCAGCGGACCGAGCTCATTATCGCAGGGCTATTCATTGCCTCGGTGCTTGTCGCGATCGTTGGATCGTTCTTTTTCCCATCCATTTCGGCTGCCATCCCAGATTTAGTTCCCAAAGAACGACTTGTCGGTGCCAACACCCTAAGTCGCTCCTCGATGCAGTTATCGCAATTGATCGGCCAGGCCATAGGGGGTTTTCTTTATACCTTGCTTGGCGCCCCGTTGATCTTCTTGTTGAATGGGATTTCCTATCACTTCTCAGCGATCAGTGAATCTTTTATATCGATCCCGCACCGAAATAATCGACGAACTGGCGGTTGGCGGCAACAATTGGTGGGATTCAAACAGGAGCTGATTGATGGCTTTCGTTACATCTGGCATCAGAAAGGGCTCCGAGAAGTGATTCTCGCAGCTACCCTGATCAACTTTTTTACCGTGCCCATCATTATTTTATTACCATTTTTTGTAAAGGCGCACCTAAACCTTGGAGACAACTATCGCCAGTGGTTCGGTGTGCTACTGGCCTGCTACAGTATCGGATCAATTCTGGGCTACATCTTCGCTGGGGCAAGCAAGTCGTCTGGTCAAATCAGAGGAAAACTGATGATCCTGTTCATTATTTTGACTTCAGCCGCTCATGGCTTGTTGGGATTGGCAGGTCATATTTACCTAGCCCTTGCCCTGGCATTTTTCGGCGGGTTTTTTAGCGGTTATATCAGTGTCAATATCACCACGATCTTGCAATGGACCACTCCCAGCGAGATCCGCGGGAGAGTATTCGGCGTGCTCACCACCCTGGTCGGCGCCGTGACTCCTGTCGCCATGGGATTGTCTGGCATCGTTGCCGATCTGATCCATCGAGATCTGCCTATGATATTTGTATTCTGCGGCGCGATTATGGCAGTTTCATCTATGCTCATCGCCCTCAATCAAAATTATCGCGCCTATCTTTCTTATGAACCAATGGCAAATGAGCTCAACGAGCAATCGGCTATCTCATCAGCCGCTGAATTGGCCTTGGGGAACGAGTAGCATTTTCGCGCGATAGATAACTTATCCAATTTCGCTCGTATTTGATAGAAACAAAGAAAGATGTAAGATATTGTCAAGCTTGCCAGCCTTCTCGATCAGACTGATGAATCGTGCTGAGCAGAAATGAATGATAAAAATTTTATGATGTATGATCTAAATTTATTGTTTAGAACAATATTTTGATATTTTGGATTTCTTTCGAAGCTTTAGCATCTTTGCTGTAACTCTAAAGTTCATCACTGGTCATGTGATCAGCTCCATCGATCAAAGAAGTATAACCAGATGCATCGCGCGATCAATAATAAAATAGTAATGTTCATAAATCAAGCTATTTTCTAAGAACGGAATTTTTCGGATTTTTGACCGAATCATTGCTGAATCAACTGTGGAGGAAATAATGTCGAATTATTGTAAGGCTTACAGTGTCGCGGCTTTTCGTCAGTATCCAAATTGGTCAGAAAACAGCGCCAATGCTCGGCTTGAAAAGCAAACCGTCAACGGCTCCGAGATCGAGGTCCCAAGAAAATTAACCGATGATGATTTTCTTTATTTGCATGACACCTATGTAGTCTGCGATAGTATTTTTGAGGATAAGAATGTGATCTTCGATCAGGTGACCCCAGAATGGATTAAATTCTGTACCGAAGTGCTTAAATTTGAGGTGCCGAAATATGAATGAGCCATGATCACTTAACATGCTGCTGCTATTGGGGAGACACTATGGACCTTCGAAGAAACGTAAGAGCCCAGTGCCGAGAAACGTCGCTGAACTCCAGTTCTTTAAAGATTTTTTAGGCTATTTAGGTTCGTCTGAAAAGCTTAGCCTTTCATAACTCCATGTCATTCCGAGCGGGACGAGGAATCTAACAACGATAAAGGACAAGGGAGTGATAGATTCTTCATCCCGATAAATCGGGATTCGGAATGACTGCATTTAAGAAAAATCGATAATGTTCGAAAGATTCAATTTAATTCTCAAATGAAAGCTCACCTTTCGGTCATTTCGACGTGCCAGTTGGCGAGGAGAAATCTTGATATGCAATATTCCCAAGTCAGCAAGATCCCTCATTTCATTCGGAATGACATTTATACAACGAATTTAGCAGTTTATTCACCCGTCATCTAAATCAACTCGAAAATTGCATGGCAATTTCAGAAATAAAATGTAATATCAATTATCAAAATAAGAGGTAGAAAATATGTATCGAGAAGAAAAAGAAGACACGACGATCTACAAAGTAGTTGTCAATCATGAGGAGCAATATTCTATTTGGCCAGCGGATCGCGAAAACCCACTCGGATGGAAGGATGTAGGTAAAGTCGGGCCTAAAGCCGAATGCTTGGCTTACATCAAAGAAGTGTGGACCGATATGCGACCATTGAGCCTGCGGAAAAAAATGGAAGCGACAGCGCAGAAAAATGCAACCACTTAGCTCCTTTATGCTAGAATCCCCGGGCTTCCAAATTTGTCTTTTTTGGAACGTCCGGGGAAAACTGCGCCATGATCCCGATTAAAAAATGATCAGCTCTGTGACTGGGCAAAGCCGGGGCTGATGAAATTTGGTTGCAAAACGGAAAAGCTTATGGATAGAGAACTGACCGAAGCTGGTCGTGAGGCGGCCAACTGACAACTCTGTTGTCTAATGGCCTTGCCCTAAATGGATAAGCTAATATTGAAACGGTTTACCTCCAGCCAATACTTCCTGATTTTTAGCGTCAAAAGTGGCTTGTTGCCCAGTGCGCAAAGCAGCATTGGTCATGATCGTGGCAATAGAGTGATGGTAACCGGCGACCACATCCGCGTTGGGCTGCTTTCGGGAGCGCACACATTCCATCCAATTTCGCATATGAGCCGAGGTCATGGGATCTGTGCCGGTCGCGGCGCTGGTAACTACCCGGGTCTCAGGTAATTGAAACTGCTCGAGCAAATTCGCTGGCATTCCTATGGCGGCTGCATCGCGCTCCGTCAACCCGCCTTCATTGGTCACTAAATTTCGGTCCAAATCCAGTTTTCCTCCATTGGAAAAATAATATTCTTTCACGCCGCCGGCAGAGTTATGCATCCGAGATGAATAAACAACCTGAAATCCAGTGCTCGGATCATCCAATGGGCCATAGTCGAATACGGCGGTCAATGTATCGCAATTTTTGCGCCCGTCTTTCCAGACGTAGATGCCTCCACCAGCAACCACACTGCGCGGATAGGGCAAATCAGTAAACCAATGAACTGTATCGATCTGATGACACATCCATTGACCGGGAATTCCAGAGGAGTAAGGCCAAAACAGACGATATTCAATGTATTTTCTGGGATCCCATGGCTCATACGGCCGATTCATTAGATAGCGTTTCCAATCGGTATCGGTTTCTTTGATAGCAGCCACGAGATGAGGCCGACGCCAACGTCCTGGCTGGTTGACGTTCCAGGTCATCTCAACAAAGGTAATTGGACCAAATTTGCCTGATTTGATATATTGATTGGCTGCGATATAATTGGCCCCGCTGCGGCGCTGCGACCCCACTTGGACGATCCGATCGCTCTGTTTCACCACCTGAAGCGCCAGACGATTATCCGCCATGGTTTCCGCAAACGGCTTTTCTACATAAACATCGCATCCAGCTTGCACAGCCTCGACGGTATGCAGCGCATGCTGAAAATCAGCGGTGCTGATGATGACTGCGTCTGGCCGGTGTTTTTCGTATAGCTCTTCATTATTGCGCGCAGCATTCACGGCCTGCCCGGTTTTTTGAGAGACAAACGCTAACCCCTCCTCCCGCCGACGGTTCCAGATATCCGAAACGGCCACAATTTCGAAATTCAATTCCGCGCTGTGATCCCAAAAACATGGGATCAGTGCATCCTTAGCACGATCGGAAAACCCCACGATACCGACTCGAACCCGGTCGTTAGCACCTAAAATTTTACCATAACTTTTAGCAGACCAGCCGGGGCTCCCCCTAAAAACCGCCAGCCCAGCCGCCGAGGCGGCCATCGCTTTTATGAAGTTTCGCCTAGTTAAATCCATGGCTCCTCCCCAAATTTCATCGATATCACTCCCGCTATCTGCGGGAACGCCTTTTTTAAGCCTTGCACATTTTCCCCACTGATGATAAAACTTCCGCGAATATTTTTATCCGTTGTTGTCTTATAGTCCAGGGAAATATTTCTTGACCCCCTTGGATTCTTCCCCACCAATGAAAAAACTTCCGCGGATATTTTTATCCGTTGTTACCTTATCACCCGTGAAAATATTTTTGATCCCCCCGATGGATTCTTCAATACCGATGATAAAGTCTATCATCCGTGGGGACGGATTAAGTTTTGAAACCTCGTAAAAATCAACTAAGGTTGGCTCATGTTATAGATAATATTTCGCCAATCAATTTTTTGGTAATTGGCTCTATTTAATGTTCATTCAATGCCAGTTCTAAAGCTGCGGTGGTTGTGTGATATTTAGCCATCATATAAGCCCATTCCCAATCCGGCAGTTTCCCATTTTTTAAAAATTGCAGGAATTTTTCGGTGACCTGGGCGAAATGCGCCTCATGCCCTACGCGAAAGCTGTCGGGTATAATAATTTGCCAGCCTTTGGGCGTGGGCTGCATAGCAATGCCAGGATATTGAGATTGGAGCTTCAAAATGGTACTCTCCAACGCATGGGCTATCGCTTCGGGCTGTCCGAGATCCGCAGGCTCCACATAAAGTTCTGGTCGATAGTGCTGTTCTTTGCCTTGCCGAATCACGACATCCGCTTTGCTGCCGCGCATAAGCGAATAATGCGTATCTCCACCATCGTCCGGGGCTTGAAATTCCCAGCTCACTGCGATCCGGACATGAATCCCTCGAATTTTATAGACTATCTCGCCGTTCGCAGATACAGCCAGTTCGCCAGATTCATTCAAATATGGCCTCAAATAATCTGGAAACTCGGGCAATTGGGTGACCTGTTGAAATTGGCCAGGACTCACCAGTGTTGGCCAATGCCTCGCATCAACAAGTTCAATCTCGTGCTCAAAATCGATGATTTGCTCTGGGAAACATTCCCACTGCACCAGATCCACCAGATGAGTTGTCACATCCACGAGACCATCGCCCTGCTGCTTAACATCAAAATACCAGCCTGGTCGCTTCAGCGGCTGACCTGAAACGTATTTAAAAAAATGATGGACACTTTCTTTAATGATGGATGGCTGTTCTGGGGATCCGACCTGTAACTCGCCAAAAACTTCGGGTATATGAATCAGTTCTTTCTGAAGCATCGTGGTGATCTCATATCGCTCGGTCATGATGTCGTAAAGCAACACACCTTTTCGCTGAGCCAGATCAAAAGCCTCACGGAGCAAATTGAATCCCTCCCGATTCATGCACATCGGTTTATCAGCCAACACATGCAGTCCGGCTGCCACGCAAGCCTTGATGTACTCGGTCTTTCTGCGGTTATTGCCAGAGATGACCACCACATTGCCCGGTCGAAGTCGCAACATCCGTTCGAGATAATCATCCCCGAGATATAGGATGGTCTCCCAGCGCGTGGGATCTTCGGAGCGACGGTTATAAGCTTCGATGCGCCGGAGATGCTCCTGGACATCAGGGCCATTTGGGGCAAAGATATGGATCTGAGGGGAAACTTCAGGGTACATTTTTTTATGAATCAGGGCAGCATGAAAATGGCCCGGGTCAAGGGTCATGATTTTGACCTCTCCAGGCATCCCAACAAAGCTCGATTTCTCTTTGTGAAGTGACTCACAAGACGTTGTTATTAAAAATAAGAGCACCATTATTCCATAATGTTTCATTGTCGCCTCGCTGAATAAACCCCGAATTTATTCATTTTCAAAGATACGGAAAACTGGAGCCACCTATCCATTTAAGAGCAAAATTAATCCAAACTTCATCTCTGGTATTCGATCGAATCTTCGGTTCACTCCAAAATTGTTGAGTCAAATCCGCTGAGAGGAACGATTTAGCCATAAGGAATGTATCGATCGCACTAAACTGTAGCTAACACTCCCCGCACAAATCCAACCGATTCAGCCACTCCAGGCAGTGGATCTGTCTCATCCTTTTCAAATTCGAAGGCGAGCACGCCGCTGTAATTTACTTGGATCAACGTCCTTAGCACACGTGGAATATCGATCACACCTCGGCCGATCTCGACCGTTGTACCTTCTTTGTTTGAAGCAGACACATCCTTGATGTGCACATCCAGCAACCGATCGGCGAATCGCCGAATCGCCTCAGCAGGATCCTGGCCGAGCCGCTGGGTGTGCCCTATATCGATGCACAGCCCAATCCTGCGATCCAATGATTTGATCCGCTCGTATGCGGACTCAGGGCTGGGATAGCGCTCATCTCCTGGGCCATGATTATGGATCGCCAGCTTGATATCGAACTGTTGAACTTTCTCATTGACCAATCCCAACAGATCATGTTCTGGAACGCCGATGATCAACTCCATTCCGGCAGCTTTGGCATATTCGAAAGCCCGTAATACCTCCGCTGTGTTCTTCATATAAACTACACCGCATCCATATAACTTCAAGCCAGCTTGCTGAACTGCATTTGCTACCGATTTGATTTGCTCTTCGCTGCTATCCAGCGGGAGATGAAAATCTTTGAAAGCAATGTGATCGATGCCCAGCCTCCGGGTCATGGCCAGCGTCTGTTCCAGATTAAAGCGCCGAAAAGTGTAAGAAGCAATCCCAAGCGTAAATTTAATCCGTTCGGTCAAGCGCCCCGAACTTGCAGATCTCTTCGAAGCCAGTAATGGATTAACAACAAAAACTTCGGACAATGCTGCCCCCAGAGCTCCTATGGACAATGAAGTAAGAAATTCACGACGACTGTTGCGTATCATTTTCCCTCCGCAGAAAACGAATTCAGGCAATTTGCTGATCGATTAAATTTGCAAGAATCCAGGATTCTATTTTATCTATCTTTGACAGGAGTGCTGGTTGAGTTAATTGATCAAAGCGGCCTAATTTTGATATTTCTGAAAGAGACGGTATCACCATGATCTTGAAGCAAAATGTGGCCTCGCTCTTGTTGCCCAAAACCTTCAATATTTTGGTATTTGCTCTTTTGAACCAATGCCCGAAAACATTGAGAGAATCGATCGAACGAGACCACTTTGACGCCATTAAGCCAATGCTCAACCAGGCTGCCGTTCACTACAATGCGCGCCTGGTTCCATTCCCCGATTGGCCGAACCTGTTTGTTCTCCGCTGGGATCAAATCGTACAGCGAGGCCAGCGTTCGATTCCCGCAAACCCCCTGTTTGGCATCGGGATGCCGTTCATCATCTAAAATTTGATACTCCAGTCCCAAAGAGGTACCAGGCTGAACAAAGTATTTGATCCCGCTGTTCGCTCCTGGCGTTAATTTAAATTCAAGCGCAAGTTCAAAGCTGCTGAATTGCTCCACCGTGACGATATCGCCTCCTTTTCCGCCAGCCAAAACCGTAAGCTCGCCGTCCTTGATCTCCCAGCCTCGCTCTGGAAAATTCTGCCCTTGAGCGCTTTTCCACCCCTGAGAGCTGACGCCATCGAACAACAATCTCCAGCCCTGGCGCACTTCCTCACGAGTCAATTGCGTCTGCGCTTCTAATTTTGCGCCCCAGAATATGCAAATCGCACCAATGAGCAACACCACGTATACCGACTTCATGCCTTTACCTCTCTTTTTGGTTTATCCGTTCGATCGACATCTTCAAATGATTTATTGAAAAAATCCGAAGCTTTCGACAATAAGAATTTCCACAAGCTTTACAATCGATATTCTTCTCGCAAACAACATGTTGTTTTGAGCGAATTCAGCCGCCAATAAACATCACTCTGGTCAATTCTGAGCACCTTCCCAAAATTTTTCACAGCGAAAATCGTCTACGACTATATGATTCTCTTTTGCACTGGATCCCACTCTACCCTGCGCTGTTCAAGATAAGAGCGTGTTGCCATGTGACAGGCGATAGTCACTTCGAAGCCCTTATCGATATCACAACTTGGTTGATTGCCACTGCGAATACATTCCAACCATTCTTTTAGGTGCAGATGCGAAACGTCCATCGGCTTGCCGTTACGATAAGTATAGGTAAGGCCGCGATCCAGGTAGAATTTTTCGCTGGCAGAGGTAATAGGATCGATGGATTTCAGACCCGGTCGATAGGCGAACAATGGAAGGGATGGATCAAGTATGCCTTGGCGGATTTTCTCAATATAACGAGTGCTTTCGCGATCGGCCATGACGGTTAGGCTTGCTCCCAGCTCCATTGAACCATCGTGCCCCATGAATATACGACCACGATTTACGCTGCTGGCTAGCGAGGCACTGTAAATCATGGTTAACTGTTTTTCTGGGAACTCGAAGACTGCATGAAACACATCTGGGATTTCCCGATTGTCCTTGTAGAAATAAATTCCTCCTGAGGCCATACAATATTTGGGAATCCCGGTGCCGAGGATTTGATTCACTGCATCGATTTCATGAGAGAGCAATTGGCCAGATAGTCCAGTGCCATAAGCCCACCATTTGGTCCAATTATAGAATCGATCGATATTGAACGGGACTTTAGGACTGGGTCCCAACCATTGATCCCAATCGATGCTTTGAGGATCACCAGGTTTGGGATTGCCGTTGGCATCCAAGTGACGGATCCAGGCGCCATCTGGAGTATTGCGATTGGTGGTAGTTTCCACAAGAGTAATTTTACCGAGAATATTTTTTGCAACAATTTCCCGAGCTTTAGCAAACGCCTCACTTTGATGATATTGATGGCCCAATTGAAATATGATACCGTTGCGGCGCTGGCTTGCCTTGACCGCTGCCACAACGTTATGGAGCTCGTCCTCGGTCCGCGTGAGACATTTTTCGCAATAGATGTGCTTTCCGGCATTGGCAGCATCAATGGTCATTTGTGCATGATGAAAATCAGGCGTGGCAATGATCACCGCATCGATCTCATCGCTGGAAAGCAATTCTTGATACGTCCAGAATCGTTTTGGACGCGGCAACGAGCCTGAGACGCTGTTGCGCACTGCACTATTAGGGACAAGCGCTAGCCCTCGTTCAGCGCGCAGATCAAACACATCGCAAATGCCAGTAATGACCACATACAATGGCTCTTGAAGCTCCCAGTCCTGCCAGGTCCGATTCAATCTGTTTTGTTCCGCCTGCTGCCTTACTGAGGCGATCCATTCGGGATGCGCGAATCCTAACGCCCGAGCAAGCTGCTCCCCCCGCGTTCCGAAACCAATGATGCCAATTCGTATCAGCTCAATCCCTGCTCCGGACTCCGATCGAACAGAGGTCACAGATCCCGCGCCGCTCTCAGAAAATTCCTCCAATAATTGTCGTTTCCGTGAACGATCATAAAAGATTTTCTTCACCCACGCAAAGATAAAACCGATCAGCACGGGAATCCCAGCCAGCGCTTTTAACCACTCGCGTCGGGTTATTCCCAGCCGATCCAATGCCGATTTGCTGATCTTTTGCTCCATGCTTCATTCTGATTTTTTAATATACTCAAGTCTTACTGCAAAACCCAGCTTCTCCTAGCTCATTTCCATGTTCACTCGGGACAAGACTTATTAGTCCCTGAACGAAAACCATTACATTTGAATTAGAAAAGTCATTCCGAACGAAGTGAGGAATCTGGTGACAATTGCATTGTTAGACTTACAGATTTCTCTCCGCCAACTGGCGGGTCAATTAACAATAAGCGGAGTTTTCGTTTTAGCACTAATTAAAAATCTCGAGCCTCGCTCATGGTGCTTTGAAACTTCGGCAGCAAAATTTGCTTTCATTGAATACCTAAAAAACAAAACCGCTTTTTTTTGAAATCAATGCAATCTACGCGTCAAAGATAGACAAATAAGTTATTCATGTCAAGTTTTTTTTGCAATCATTTCGCAAATTGATCATTGAATCGGCTGAAGAATTCAACTAAAAGTTCCTTGGTAATTATAATTTAGGAGATGATGAAAGAACAGTTTTCAAAATTGCCCTGATCGGACCATTGACCAAGCAATAAATCAGAACGTCGATTAGGCCATCTTCAAAATAAAAAAGCGAGGTAAAATTTTACCTCGCCTTTCAATCAGGTTTACACATCGAAGCAGAACCGGACCTTATTTCTTCTCGTCATCAACTACCTCATAATCTGCTTCTTCGACATCTTTGTCACTTTTCGAACCTTGGCTTGCACCGTACTGAGCACCACTCTGCTGAGCGCCAGCACCGCTGCCAGCTTGTTGCTGATAGAGCTTGGCTGAAACCTCGTTCCAAATCTGGTTCAATGCTTCCATACTGGATTTGATCTCGTTGGTATTATCCGACTTGATCGCTTCTCTGACGCGACCGACCGCAGCTTCGAGTTTGGATTTCGAGCTGCTATCGATTTTATCGCCAAGTTCCCTCAAATTTTTCTCAGTTTGATAGGCGATCTGGTCCGCTTGGTTCTTTAGATCAGCCAACTCGCGTTTCTTTCGATCTTCAGCCGCATGAGCCTTGGCGTCAGCAACCATTTTCTCAATCTCTTCTTTGGTCAGTCCGGTCGAAGCCTCAATTCGAATCGATTGTTCTCGACCAGTGGCTTTATCCTTAGCAGAAACGTTCAAGATGCCGTTGGCGTCGATATCGAACGTAACTTCGATTTGCGGAACGCCTCGCGGGGCAGGTGGAATACCGTCCAGATGGAATCGACCCAGCGTTCGGTTATCCGCCGCCATTTCGCGTTCACCTTGCAACACATGGATTTCCACTGAAGGCTGATTGTCTGTCGCCGTAGAGAAGATTTCCGACTTCCTGGTCGGGATTGTGGTGTTCTTCTCGATCAACTTGGTAAACACACCACCTAGGGTCTCAATTCCCAAAGATAGCGGCGTGACATCCAACAGCAGCACATCAGTGACGTCGCCAGCCAGCACTCCGCCTTGAATAGCAGCACCGATTGCTACCACTTCATCAGGATTGACTCCCTTATGCGGTTCTTTCTTGAATATTTCTCGGACGATCTCCTGGACGCGAGGCATTCGGGTCGCACCACCGACTAACACCACCTCATCGATATCGCGTTCCGTCAAGCCAGCATCCTTGAGCGCAATCTCACATGGCCCTCGCAGCTTTTGGAATAGATCATCACACAGTTGCTCGAACTTCGCACGAGTTAGTGTCATGCTCAAGTGTTTCGGGCCAGTATTCGTAGCTGTGATAAACGGCAAATTGATATCGGTCTGCGTAACCGTTGATAATTCACATTTCGCCTTTTCTGCTGCTTCCTTTAATCGTTGCAACGCCATTGGATCTTTAGAGAGATCGACACCTTCTTGTTTTAAAAATTCATCCACCATCCAGTCGATGATCCGCTGATCGAAATCGTCACCACCGAGATGGGTATCACCATTGGTCGATTTCACTTCAAATACACCATCACCGATCTCCAGAATTGAAATATCGAACGTTCCTCCACCCAGATCGAACACCGCAATTTTTTCATCCTTCTTTTTATCTAAACCGTACGCCAAGGATGCAGCTGTTGGTTCATTGATGATGCGCCGAACATTTAACCCTGCGATCTCCCCCGCTTCCTTCGTCGCCTGGCGTTGGCTATCATTAAAATAAGCTGGGACAGTAATAACCGCCTCTGTGACTTTCTGTCCAAGATAATCTTCCGCCGTTTGCTTCATCTTCTGCAAGATCATGGCGGAAATTTCTTGAGGCGAATATTCCTTATCACCAATCCTGACTCGTGCCACATCATTTTTGCCGCGAACCACTTCATACGGAACTTCCTCAATCTCGCGTTTCACCTCATCATATCGGCGTCCCATAAACCGCTTGATCGAATAAATGGTGTTTTTAGGATTGGTAACCGCCTGTCGTTTGGCGATCTGCCCAACCAGTCGTTCGCCATCCTTAGTAAAAGCAACGACCGAAGGTGTGGTACGGCCGCCTTCCGAGTTCGGAATAACGACTGGCTCCCCACCTTCCATGACCGCCACACAAGAATTCGTCGTTCCAAGATCAATGCCAATTATTTTGCCCATGAACTGCCTCCTCATTGTTTTCAATTTATATCACAAAATCTTTCCGATTTTCTCTAAACTATTCTTAATTCACCTTGCAGCTAATTTTTGCAAATACCATGCCATGAAAAAATAAAAAAGGCAAACTTACAATAAGCGATATTTCATGCACTTATAAGTTTGCCCAGCAAGGGATGGCAAAGTGGCCAAGACGGCACTTTGCCATCATTCTGCCTTTTTGGCAGCTTTTTCTGACATTGTTTTACTACCAAAGGCATCATCTGTTTTCGAGGAGCTGGTTGACTCAGAGGAAAAACTTCTTCCTTCTTCCTTTTGTTTTTCGCTTTTATAGCTCGGACTTCGATAATCCGTGATGTAAAAACCGCTCCCTTTAAACAGAAAACCGTTGCCAGGACCTATTAATCGCTGCACCTGACCATTGCATTTAGGACAATTCGTCAATGGACGAGCAGTGATCGATTGGAAATGCTCAAAATGATATCCACATACCTCACATTGATAATCGTACGTCGGCATCGCTACAACTCCACTTCGTTATCATCCTACCTTTTACCCAATCAGAAACGCTTTAACCAGCTAATGGAAATTTGCCAACCGAACAAACCCAGCAAAAATTTCATGATTGTTTTGTCGAGATTGAGAAGCAATTTTTTCACGGAGCGTTCGATTGGCAAATTCGCTTTTAAAGTTTTTTTTCTGTTTTTTCTAAAAAGTATAGCTTGTTACTCAGATAACTCGTCGAGGGTTATCGAGGAACTCGAATCGTGACATAAAAATGGTTTACAGTTCCTCGAATCACCCTTTTGAGTCTCATAAACACCACATCTCCGGGCTTTAATTCATCGATGATCGATTCATATTCTCTGACATTGGTCACCGGCTGACGATTCACCGAGATGATTAAATCTCCTACCCGAATACCTTTACGAGATGCCGCGCTACCTTGATCGACGCCAACTACAATAACACCCTCTTCATCGTCCTCGAATCCGTATTGACGCGCACGTTCTCTGGTGAGATTCGCCACTCGGATCCCCAGTTTCTCAGTCTCTCTGGCTGACATTTGAGCAGGCGGACGGTCATCCGGTCGTTCGGTCAATGTCACTGTAATCTCTTTGATCTTTCCATCGCGAACGATTTTCAGCCTTACCTTATCCCCAGGATTTCGTTCCGCTATCCTCAAGCGAAAATCATTATCATCGACAACTTTGCGACCGTCAACTTCCAGCACGACATCTTGTTCTTTCAAACCTGCTTTATCGGCCGGTGTCCCTTTTTCAACACTGGCAATCAGAGCGCCTTGCGAATTTTCCAGCCCGAGCGCCTGAACCATTTCTTCGTCTATGGCTTGGGGTGTCACTCCAAGATATCCGCGGACCACATACCCTTTATCAATTAAAATTTCCATGACGCGCCGCGCCATGTTGATCGGAATGGCGAATCCAATGCCATTAAAACCTCCAGACTGAGAGACAATGGCTGTATTAATTCCGATGAGCTCCCCTCTCAAATTCACTAACGCTCCACCACTATTACCAGGATTGATGGCAGCGGTGGTCTGGATAAAATCTTCATAAGACGCAATACCAATGTTGGATCGTCCTTTTGCACTAATAATCCCTTCCGTCACTGTCTGTTGCAACTGTTGGCTGAACGGATTGCCGATTGCCATAACAATTTGTCCGACCCTTATTTTATCAGAATCACCCATTCGGGCAAAAGGCAAATTTTTAGCGTCTATTTTCACCACTGCGACGTCCGTTTTCTCATCGCGTCCAACGAGTTTAGCGACATAATCTTTTTTATCCGCCGTGATGACACGGATTTCATCAGCTTCTTGCACGACATGATTGTTGGTCAGAATATACCCGTCTGAGCTGACAATTACCCCAGATCCTAAACCTTCCTGCCGGAATTCCCGTTCCCCACTATCATCGCGCCTTCGCCGTTGGTCGGGTTCTCCAAAAAAATTAAAAAATTCATCCCAAGGGTTAAAAAACTGTCGATAACGGATAATTTTAGCACTGGTAATGGTCACCACCCACGGTTTGACATTTTCAGCCACTTGA
The DNA here is from genome assembly GCA_034506395.1 of candidate division KSB1 bacterium. Lineage (NCBI taxonomy): Bacteria > Pseudomonadati > Candidatus Zhuqueibacterota bacterium. The sequence goes on from JAPDPQ010000022.1 coordinate 68,213, forward strand.
ATATATGCTTGCTCAAGCTGAACCAGCGCATCGCTGCTGGATAGCTGTGGATCAGCAGGCATTATGCTCGCTGGGGAGTCCGCAGCTCGGTAATCAGCCTGGATACTCTTTGTCGCTGCTGGTTCGTTTGAAGCAAATCCATTGAAGATGAAATTAAAATTTGCTGAAATAATAAGGCCAGCAATTACACCGAGAATGCCGACCAATACCAGCAAGGCGATATTTCGGTTTGACATTGCCATCTCGTTTTCCTCCTAATGAAAATCTATTGATCGTCTTTGGTTGCTAATTTAACGATTCAAAGACAATTTTGTTGCGTTCTTGAACTTTTCTCAAAAAGCGCTGAAGCCGATCATCGCTCCATGCATAGCTTATCAGGTGTTTTAATCCCACAAAGAAGCAACCTGCATATTAATCGCTCAATTAAACCTGAAATGATCTAACCGCATTGGGTCATTGATTAGACCATTTTCTCCTATTACTTATTCCAGAAACTCTCAATAGAACCGACCATTGTTTTCAAATTGCTCGACGATTTTCCGTTCCTCCTCGGTCAAATTCGCCCGTCTGATGACCCGGATTGTGACGTATTGATCGCCAGTTCCTGTCTTGCTCTTGACTCCCAATCCTTTCAGCCGAAATGTTTTGCCGTCCTTGGTTCCAGGTGGGATTTTCAAATCGACTTTTTGATTATAGACTGTCTTCACGCGAATTTTGGTGCCTTTAATCGCCTGAATGATATCTAATGGCACTTCACAATAAATATCGTTTCCCTCTCGCCTAAAGAAACGATGAGGAGCTATATGCAGGGTGATGTAAATATCGCCTCGCGGCCCATCTTTGATCCCTGCAGCACCCTGGCCTTTCAGTTTCAGCCTTGTTCCCTCGGCAATTCCTGGCGGAATCGTAATCGACAGATTTTTGTTTGTTCGAACCACCCCAGTGCCAGCGCACACAGGGCAAGATCGTTCGATGATCGTACCCCGTCCGAAACAGCGAGGACAGGTTCGGTTAACAGCAAAAAAGCCCTGGGAGAACGAGATCGTTCCGCGACCATGGCAATCGGGGCAGGTCTTTGGTTTGCTCCCTTTTGCAGCCCCAGTCCCATCACAGCTTTGACACGGCTCCTCCAGGGCAACATTGATCACCTGCTTCCCGCCATTGATGGCAAGCTCAAACGGAATGGTTAAATCGTGGTATAAGGTTTCGCCCTTCTCGCTCCTCCCAGCTTGGCTTTTGCGAAACCGATCACCGAAATCAAAGAAATCACCGAAAATATCCCCCAATCCACCAAATCCAAACAGATCTTCGAACGAAAAAGTCCCCGAACGTCCTTGGTGAGAAGCACCAGGACGCCAAAATTGACTAAAGTCGAAGCCGCCGAAGCCTTCGGTCGAACCTCCAGCAAATGCGCCATATTTGCGCATTTGATCGTATTGTTTCCGTTTGGCCGGGTCCCGGAGCACATTGTAGGCCTCGGAAATTTCCTTAAATTTTGCCTCGGCTGATTTATCCCCCCGATTCTTGTCTGGGTGATATTTCTTGGCAAGCTCGCGATACACCCGCTTGATCTCTTCATCCGAGGCATTTTCGCTTACTCCTAATATGTCGTAATAATCTCGCTTGGGCATCGTTAGTTCTCAGCTACCTTCTCCACTTTAATCACTTTCACCTGGGCTGGACGCAACAACCGATCGTGAAATTGATATCCAGAGCGCCATTCCTCTGCAACAATTGCATCACCATCGTGGTGATTATCTTCGCTCATTATTGCCTCATGGAGCTCCGGATCAAATTTTTGTCCCTTCGCATGGATGCGCCTCAGCCCATGTCCTGTCAAGATGTCCATCATCTTCTGATATATTAATTTCAACCCATTGAAAAATTCACTCTGATTATTATTGGAATCGACATGACTCAGCATTCGTTCGAAATCGTCAATTACAGGCAGCAGCGAACCCACCAATTCACTTTTAAACAAGTTCGAAAGTTCCAAACGCTCTTTCTCAACTCGCTTCTTATAGTTCATAAATTCGGCTTGCAACCGCTGCAATTGCTCCACATAATTATTCTTCTCTGGAGACTCCTTCGCAGCGTTTTTCTGCGCCTGCGGTTCGGCCGACTCTATCTTTTTCTCATCCGCCACCTCTTGAGCATTCTTGCTACCGTCTGCCGTTTCATCGGTGATTTTTATCTCGAATTCTTGGTCATGTTCTTTTTTCTCTACCATCCATCAACTCCATCAATTAATTGACCTCAATTTTTATCTCCTGAGCGCCAGATTTCCTCTGCCGTGGTAAAGTGACCTCAAGCAACCCATTCTCATATTTCGCGGTGATCTTCTCTTTGTTCACCTCCTCTGGAATATGGATCGACCGACGGAATGGGCCATAATAGCACTCGGAGCGAAGATGCTGCTTCAGATCATGCAATGGCTTCCGCTCACCACTGATCCGTAAGTTGTTCTCATTCATACTGATTTTGATTTCATCGCGTTTTACCCCAGGAATCTCTGCGATGACAATGTAGGCATCATCCGTTTCCACCAAATCAACTGCCGGTTGCCAGTAGCCAGATTCCCACTCCGGTTCATTTCGCAAAAAATCTTTGACCACCCGATGCACTTCTTTTCTCAAATTTCTCAGATCATGCCATGGATAGAAAAACATTCCTCGGTACATAGCTGCCTCCTCTAGATTGATTTTTTATTTTCGATTTTTTCCTATTTAATTACAAACACTGTGCCACATGCCTCGGTCTGTTTAACGTCCTGTTTTTCTTTAAAGACAGCGAATTCATTTATCGATGTATCATCCACACAAACCCTGTCAAATTGGCAGACCAACTTGAATAATTGTTCCTATTAAAGTGCTCAGCAAACTCCAAATGCTGGTCAATTTCAGCAAATAAGTAAAGCTTATCATTTCGACGAGAATTTTGGCATGGATCAATCTGGTCGATCAAACGATTGCATGAAATAGGCAGATTCCTCACTGTTCGTGATTTTGACTCAGGAACGGTTCGGTTGAGAAGCTGGCAAAATTTTCGCTTTGAAGGAAATTGGAAAAAAAGGAAACTTTTCTCAGCCTAAAATGTACGAGTTAATCCCTCTGACCATTTGCAGGATTCAAGATTTTATAAGCAATAGAATTTAGCTTTTTGAAATTGAACATTCGATCGAACGAGCATAAAATTTTAAAGGCGAGGCTGCTGGCGAGAATTTTTATGGAAACGGCTCACGAATCCCAATTGAAACGACTTCCAGATTAAAGGGGGTATATCATGCTGGTGCTGCCGAAAACGGTGACAATCTCAGTGAGCCGTTTGAATAGAATGGGCACCTCATAATACCTCAACAAAACAATGAAAGCAATTTTCGCCCCTTCTCATTTTAAAAATATGCACTTTTCCTTGATCCAGTTGGCTAATAAGATTTTCAAACTCTGCTGCAGAAGCAACCTTTCGGCTATCGATTTCCAGAATTATATCGTTTGGTTGAATGCCAGCATCATGCCCAGGGCTGAATTGCTGAACCGAGACCACCAAAACCCCCTCTCCCATTTTCAAGTTCATTTGCTCGGCTAACCGACTGGTGATGGTTTCAACCTCCAAACCCAAGTTGCGGAACTTTCGCGCCGGTTTCGGAAAACTGATGGGAGTTCGAGATCCAGTTCGCTCTGCCAGGGTGACCGGAATCTTTAACACTCGATCACCTCGTAATAAAGTGAGCGAGACGACCTCTCCAGGTCGCTTCTGAGCAATAATGCTTTGAACAATGTTGCCTTTATTGACCACTTGATGGTCGATTTTTACAAGAATATCCTTTTCTTGGATTCCAGCTCGTTCGGCTGGGCTTTCCTCAGCCACATGATCGATAAAGATGCCAAACGGATATTTTAATCCCATTGCGCGAGCGATCTTTTCGTTGACGTCCTGCATCGAAATACCAAGATAGCTTCGAATCACATAGCCATGCTGAATCAGTTTTTTCATGATTTCTTGGGCTAAATTGATCGGAATTGCAAATCCGTAGCCTTGGTTGTACCCCGACTGGGTGGCAATGGCTGTATTAATGCCAATAACTTCGCCGCGAAGATTCACTAGTGGACCGCCGCTGTTGCCAGGATTAATAGGAGCGTCGGTCTGAATGAAATTCTCGACGCCAAAACTATCCGAAATGATATTGATATCTCTTCCCAGGGCACTGACAATGCCGGCTGTTACGGTAGAACGAAGCTCGAGCGGATTGCCAATGGCCAATACCCATTCTCCGATCTCCACTGAATCGGAATTGCCAAACTGAGCCACGGGCAAATGATCCGCAGCGATCTTGATAACGGCTAATTCAGTCAAAGGATCTGCTCCGACAAGGTTAGCCTCAAAACTACGATCATCTGCCAAGGTAACAGTAATCCGTTCGGCTTTTTCTACTACATGCATATTGGTCAAAATGTAACCATCTGATGTCACAATTATACCAGAGCCACTCCCTTTCTGACGAAATTCTTTGGGCAAGGGAATATGGAGATAACGATCCTCGAAAAATTCTTTCAGTTCGATGTTGCCAAATTGTTCGTTCCAGAGTTCATTGGCATAAACCGTCATCACGCTATTGATTGCAACAACAGTCGGAATGACTTTCTTGGCGATTTTTGTAAATGATTGTGGGAATGTCTGCTCGTCGCTCTGGTCGGACCGGAATGGAAGCAGCGATCCTGAAGGTGGGGTTTTAGCCATGATAAAAAAGCATGGCGCTGCTACGATGAGCAGCGCCACACAGCTCACGAGGATTATGCCATAGCGAATCTTCAGATTTCGAGTTTTGCTGCAAGCCATGGTGTGATTATCCTTCTCGAATGAGCTTTATAATTCTGATCGATTACAAAGCCATGTTCAGATAAGCTGGAATAAACAGTCAGCTAACTGAAGGTCAGACATCATCGATACGTTTCCTTATTCTGGGGTCAAATAGAATCGATTATCAAACTCTGGAACTGGAGTTCCACTATTCATCGCTGGAATTTCTCAGGATCAATAATCGGACCAGATGCATCAGAGCCACTGCAGTGGCGGCAACATAGGTTAATGCAGCGGCAGAGAGGACCTTCCGCGCGCCCCCAATTTCGTCTCTCGAAAGATAATTGCCAGATTCCAACAGGGTCAATGCGCGTCTGCTGGCGTTGAATTCCACTGGCAAAGTGATGACCTGAAAAATCACTGCGCCCAAAAATAGCCAGATCCCGATGTCCATCATTGTTCCAGAGCGAAAGAAGAAACCAGCGATGAACAATGGGAAAGCCAGTTGCGATCCCAAATTGGCTACAGGAAAAATCCCATTTCTGATGTGCAAAGGGGCATAACCATGATGGTGCTGCAACGCATGACCAGCCTCATGGGCAGCGACACCTAAAGCCGCAACTGAGGAGGAACGGTAGATTTCACTCGACAAGCGCAGCTTCTTTGCCTTTGGGTCATAATGATCGGTCAAAGTCCCGGGCGTCTCCTCAACCTCGACATCGGCAACACGGTTAAAACTCAAAATATCTCGAGCTACCTGCGCGCCTGTGATCCCGCGCCGAGAATGAACTTGATGGTACTTGGCAAATGTGCTTTTGACTCGCATCTGAGCCCAAAGCGTGATCGCACCGCCCACCACGATCAAAATAAATTCTAACGGTGAAAATAAACCAAATATCGGCATGGTAATGACCTCCTAACTCATTTTCAAATTTTGGTGTCAATCACGTGTATGAAATTTCCATATTCGTAGTTATCAAAAATAACGCTGACTTATAATAACTTGAACATCAAGTGCTCAACGCAAATTCGAGGCAACAGCTTCAATAATCCTCTTGATCCGCTGTTGCAAGACTTCTGCAGATTTTGGAGCCATAAGGGCGACGGCCAATCCGATCAATAATAGACCAGGAATCAATGGAAAAACCAGCCCGAGCACCCCTACACTGAGGAGGATAATAACATAGAACTTTTTCTCCTCTTGAAATCTTTTCATCTCTTCATACAGCGAGTTTTTGCGTCTTATAGTTGCCATGATCGCTTTGCTTGATGTATTTGACTAAAATGAGTCGATTACCTGATTTTTCATCACTCAGATACTCTATTTCATCTACCGAGCGGCGAATAATATGCAACCCAAACCCCCCAGTCCGCCGCTCTTTCACCGCTTGCTCCACATCATAGGGTCGATTGGGATCAAATTTAAAGCTTTCTCCCCAATCCTGAATTACCACCACCAATCGCTGATCATCATAGCCAGCATAGACATCAATCCAGTTATCTGGGTAAGAAAAATACGCATGCTCAACGACATTAAGGCACGCTTCATAGATAGTGACTTTAATTTTTCCGCGCTCTCGCAAATCAAAACCGGCCCGTTCTGCCTTATCCAGTACAAAATTGCAGATATCATAGAGCCGTTCTGCTTGGCTCGGCACGCGAATTCGATCTTTAGCAATGGCTATTAACCGCTGAACCCTATCGGAGTTGGAATCAGATCGCTGCGCAGGTTCGTCCTTCTGTTTCTCAATAACAGTGACCTGCTCATCAATCGTGTGATTGCTTATATCAAACCGCGCAGCGGCAACAAAAGTTTCACCGAACTCCTCAAGCGCTTCCTGTTCTGAGCAGCCGATCGATAAGTAAGTGCGAGGCGAAAAAGTCACCAGATTGTTGCGCGCTGCTGGTTTCAAATTGATCAATTTGATATCTCCTCCCATCCTTCGCGCCTGGGAAGTCATAGAAATCAACGTGACGATAAACCGCGCTGGTGGCAAATTGATTTTTTCAAGATCCAATATGAGGTTAAACTGATTTTCTTTGAAGTATCGTTGTAATAACCGTTCAAACTCGGGCAATCGTCCGGGCAATTCTGCCCCAGCTTCCAAAGCGACATGTAGAGGTTCTGATTCCATAACTTTTTACTCGTTCAAAATTCAGCCTCCTGTCCCCACCGCTGTTGATGGGCATTCGTTAGAAACAATCCTCCAGGACCAGGAACCGGACATTTGGTCACGCAGATCCCACAGCCAATACACAATTTTTCATCCACGTAGGGAAATTTCACCACAGCAACTGTGCCGTCAGGCCGACGCGCCTCACGAATGTCGAATTTGATAGCTTTATCTGGCAAAGGACAATGCTCTTCGCATACCAAACAATCCTCGCCTCGATACCACGGGATGCAGCGGCTTTTGTCGAAATAGGCCGTCCCCATGCGTAACTGTTGCTTTTGTGACAGCTCGAGCGGATGGATGGCGCCAGTCGGACAAACTTTGCCGCACAGATTGCAATTATATTCGCAATAACCATGCCGGGCATTGACCAGTGGTGTCCACAGGCCTTCCCAACCAGATTCCAATAGACCAGGCTGCAGGCATGCCCCGGTAGTCGAACAGATTTTTACACACTCTTGACATCTCACACATCGATTTAAAAATTCTGGCTCAGGTAGAGCACCAGGAGGCCGAACTACCTGCCCAGTAGCTATTGGATTTTTGAAACCTGTTTTGATCAAGCCAAGAGCAATTAGCCCACTCGCAGATGAATACACAAATCGGCGGCGCGAAATATCGATGCGTTGCGGGGCGAATTTGGGCCTGAGCTGATAACTGATTGCACTGGTGGGACAAACTGCCACACAGCTCATACATTCAATGCATTCTGATCGCGCATGGCTCCGATAATCGGCATTGATGGCGTCCATTTTACAAATGCGTTGACATTTGCCACAATCGATACATTTATCTGAAGCCACAGCAATACCCTGAGTGAATCGTAATGTCGCGAATGATCCAAATAACGCCCCCAACGGACAGAGATAGCGACACCAAAATCGTCGAGCGAGTAAGCCTAATAATAAGATTCCTATAAAAATTACCGCAAAGGTCATGCTTTGCTGAAAAAATATCGGGTTGATGGGAAGGATGCGCTGACGGAATAAATCATAAAGCGAAAACAATTGATCCTGGAGAATACCGACCGACAGCAGCAACTTGAGCCCAGATTCAAGCAAAAAGGCAATCAATGGATACACCGCAGCAGTCATGCTTCTGGTGATGATCACAATCGGATCGAAAAACCAGATAACCTGGGTCGAAAATAACGCTGCGATTAAAATCACAATTAAGATCGAATACTTCCAAGCGCGAAGCGGACGGATGGTATTGGGCTTTCCCCTCAAGAACTTTTGATGGAGACGATCGCTCAAGTCAATGACCGTGCCAAGCGGGCAAATCCAGCCGCAAAAATACCTTCCGATCAACAGCGACAACCCCAATATGACCAATCCAACAATTAAAGTCGATATCAATATCTTTGTAGCTAAAAATGTCGCGATGCCAATCAGCGGACTGGATCTCAAAAAGAGATCTGCATTGATCCAGCTTTCATATGGATATGCAGCGTAAAGAAATAAATAGATGAAAAATGTCAAAAAAAATAGCTGAGAAATTCTCCGCGCGGTAAGCATTAGCACTCCACCGAATTACGATTAGAAGCTGTTAGCGATGAGACAAATTAGGCACAATTTCACGATTGAAGGTACAGACTTATCTGATGCACTTTCGAGGTTAAGCTTTTAGATCGATCTTTTCGATTTTCATTTGATTAAAGTCGAAGCTTCCCAGCCCTCGTTTTTGAGCCTCCACCAAAAAGCTGAGCTCGGTTGGCCGCAATCCAAACAGGGTGGCAGCATAAGCGTCTGCAGCCACTGGGTCGATGCTCGCAATGATGGTTTTTGTCTCTTTCACATCATTGAGATTACCGCCCTGAGGGCCATTGTTCACCAAAATGCGAACTGCATCAATAATCGTCAATTGCGGCCGAATAACCGTATTGAGATCAACGATCTTTTGATCGAAATGGTTATGGATTTGCCCGCGATTACCGCCGATGATGCCCATGGTATTTTTGAGCCCCAGTGTAAGGCGCGATAATGAGTGATGTTTTGCGATCGGGACGTTGATATAGACATCGGCTTCCAGCGCGTCAGCATAGAACGGCCACGATTTAAGCTGCTGGCCATTTGGAATTGCAGCGGTTTTAAACTTTTGCTCATAGATATGACTCACCTCGGCGCCTGCCTGCCGCGCCAACTGTTCGATCTGGCTGCGATGGTAGCAACGTCGCGGCTCATTGCAAGTCCGATCGAAAACCTTGACTTTGCTTGCCCCAGCGTGGAGACACAATCGCACGATCTCTGCCACTACCTCGGGATTGGTCGTAGCTGCTTGTTCTGGCACCCGATCCCAGCCGATATTTGGTTTCACAACCACCACATCCCCTCGTTTTACAAATCGCCCAATACCACCCAGGGCTTCAATTGCTTTTTGTACCATGGCCGCTGGTAAACCATTTTGGACCACTGCCAATCTCGCATGGCTTTCAAGCTGGTCATAACTTCCGAACAAAGCACCATTGGAAATTCCCCCCGCAACGGCCGCTCCAGAAGCTGCCGCTATTCTTAAAAACTCTCGCCGATTCATTGCTTTCATTGAAAATCTCCATTCAGTTTTGATGCTTTCATTCTTTTTCTTCAAAGCTTATCGCTTAAAACTTGATGAACGAATCATAATTTAGTCATATGTTAGCTGTTGTCTGATTATATACAAAAAAAATTCCCAATAATCAAGCGAAAATTTCTGGCTGAGTGACGCATGAAAAGTTTTGCTGAATGAATTTATATGCAACTGTCTAACCCTATGAATGCTCAATCACCTACTCTCGAGTTTACTCAGGAAAATTTTTCATTCGATGAATCCTTTTTTGATCCCAAGAATCTAATCCTTTTGACGAAATTTTTTTGTAATCTTTGGAACAAATGACCGATAACTACATTTAACTGCAATTTAAAATCCAGTAACGACTAAAATATATTTCTCTAACTGTTGACCTGCCGCTCAACTAATCAAATCAATCAAAATCAATTGAGGCTTTCTGAGCGAGGGTATCTGAGCTGAATCGCCATGTGTCAGATCCAGCTTTGGCCAAGGTTTTTCGCAGTTATGAGATCAAATATCTGAAGCGATTACTGGTAGCATTAAGCGTTTTTATAGTTAAATCAGCTTTTGAATCCATATTTTTTTAGGAGAAAGAAAAGACGTGTCAAGTTTATTACCATTAAGTAAGGTCCGCAATATTGGGATCATGGCGCATATAGACGCTGGAAAAACAACCACAACTGAACGAATTTTGTATTATTCTGGCAGAATCCATCGACTGGGGGAAGTCCATGATGGCAGTGCGACGATGGATTGGATGGAGCAAGAGAAGGAGCGCGGCATTACAATTACCGCTGCAGCCACGACAACCAAATGGAACGGCCATGAGATTAACATCATTGATACGCCAGGCCATGTCGACTTCACCGCTGAAGTGGAGCGAAGCCTCCGCGTGCTGGATGGCGCGATCGCGCTGTTCTGTGCCGTCGGCGGTGTGCAGCCCCAATCAGAAACGGTTTGGCGACAGTCCGAAAAATATAATATTCCGAAAATAGCTTTTATCAACAAAATGGATCGCGTTGGGGCAGACTATTTCACTGTCGTAAAAGAAATTGAGCAAACGCTCAATGCCAATGTTGTTCCAATAGCTATTCCAATTGGTCAGGAAGATCAGTTTGTTGGAATCATCGATTTGGTCGAAATGAAAGCCATTTATTATGATGACCAAAATTATGGGCTCACCTATACTGAGACTGAAATTCCATCGGACCTAAAGCCGCTGGCAGAAAAATATCGAAACAATCTGATCGAAAAGATAGCAGAACAGGATGAAGAACTTTTCGAGCTATATGTCTCTGGTAAAGACATAACAGAGCAGCAGATTCGAGCAGGAATTCGAAAGGCAACGATCAACCTTGAAATCGTTCCTGTGATGTGCGGCTCCGCATACAAAAACAAGGGCATCCGTCGTCTGCTGGATGCGATTGTTTACTATTTGCCATCGCCAGAAGATCGGCCCCCAGTAATTGGGATAGCAAAACAAGGAGATACTGTGCCCCAACGGCTGCCTTCAGACGATGAGCCCTTCTCAGCGCTGGTATTTAAAATTATGACCGATAAGCATCGCGGAAAATTATCCTATATCCGCGTCTATTCAGGCTCGGTGAAGGCCGGTGAGTTCGTATACAATTCTACGCAAAAGCGCCGACAGCGAATTGGCCGGATTTATCAGGTCCACGCGAACAAAATTGAGGAGCGTGAGGCAATTTATTGCGGTGAAATTGGCGCGGTTATTGGATTGAACGAAACGATGACGGGTGACACCATCTGTCACGAGGAATTTCCGATTGTCTTAGAGGCGATCGAGTTCCCGACCCCTGTGGTGTCCGTTGCCGTTGAACCGAGCAGCCGTCAGGATCGGGATAAATTGGGGATAAGCTTACAGAAATTGGCTGATGAGGATCCGACGTTCAACGTCCGGGTTGATCGCGAGACAGGAGAAACCGTCATTTCAGGCATGGGAGAATTGCACTTAGAAATTTTGTTGGACAGACTGAAACGAGAGTTTAATGTCGAAACGAAAATCGGCACCCCTCAGGTCGCTTATCGGGAGACCATTTATCGCAGCGTAACTGAAACCACCAAATATGTGAAACAGACGGGTGGTCATGGCCAATATGCCCATGTGGTGATCGAATTAGAGCCGCTTCCTCCTGGCAAGGGATTTGAATTCATCAACAAAATCGTCGGCGGCGTGATTCCCAAAGAATATATCCCTGCGGTCGAACGCGGGATCATCGACGCCATGGAGAAAGGGCCCTATGCTGGCTTCCCAGTGGTCAATGTTCGCTGCACGTTATTGGACGGCTCGTATCATGAAGTGGATTCCTCAGAAATGGCATTCCGTACGGCAGCGGCCATTGCCTTCAAATCGGCCTTTCAAAAAGCAGGCCCAAAGCTGCTGGAGCCGATCATGGCGGTCGAAATTACCACGCCAGAAGATCATCTGGGTGTCATCACTGGAAGCATTGCCACCAAGCGCGGCAAGATTTTGAGCATGGACATTAAAAATGGAACGCGGATTGTTAAAGCGCAGGTCCCTTTGGCAGAAATGTTCGGTTATACCAACGAGCTCCGCAACATCACTTCAGGTCGCGCCAGTGCTACTATGCACTTTAACCATTACGAAGTCGTTCCATTCACCATTGCTGAAGAGATCGTTCAAAAGCGAAAAAATGGGAAGAACGGCAAATAGAGATTATGCCTTTGGGGAAAGGGCATCTGTTTGGTAAAATACTGGATTCTAATCCAATGATGCCATCCCCCGATTGCAGAAATCTTGACATTACCCATTGGATAGGATAAGCGCGAGAAAAGCTTCGCGGCAGCTAACAGGCTTCCAGTGTAACAACTCAATTTGAGTTGATAATTTTGCACAAGAAGCTATTATAAATCCTTAAAGCGATAATTTCAAAATCGAAAATGATACGAGGCCAATATTTCATCTTTGAATGGAATATTGGCCTTTTTTATGCAAATCATTTATTGTCACCCCAAATTTTCTCTTGACATTGACCGAAAAATGTTATATAATAGCGTAAATTTTATGCAATGTCCCTTCCATTCAGGTTACATTCACCAATCACTTTTTCAACAGGAGGATTTATGAACCGAGCCCCAAAATTATTAGCGGTCCTCTCCGTTGTTCTTGCGCTGGCTTCTTTCGCGATCTGGATGAGTTGCGAGAAAACGACACAATCCCCGGTAGAGCCGACTGTGCAAGAGCCGATCCAGCTAAACAAAGCACACCCTCAAATTCAGGCGACTATGGCTATACAAGAAGCCCATACACCTGATTTGATGTCCAATCCCGAAGTCGTCGGAACCGCTGTCACTCTTACCGCTGATGGCAAACCAGCGATCATGGTGATGACCAAGACCGATAAATTAAAGCTTGGGAAAGATATACCAGAATATATTGATGGCGTCCCTGTGGTCATCGAAGTCACTGGTGTGATCCGACCCATGAAAGTTCCCAGCGGAGGAGTAAGCCATACTGCGAAGCAGACCCCACCGATTCAATTGGGGACCTCCGGCGGTTGGAGATACGATTTGGCCAATGGCTATTGCTGCGGCGGGACGCTGGGATCATTGATCACCAAAGGCGGAAAGAAATATATCCTCAGCAATTATCACGTGTTTGAATCCGATATCGTCCTCGGTGGCAACAATCGAGTCGCTCAGACCGGCGATCCGATCATTCAACCAGGCTTGATCGATGTTAGTTGTAATGCGGCCAATGCGCAGGATGTTGCCACACTGGTGAAATCGAGCAGCTTGCCTAATTCTAATGTCGACGCTTCCATTGCTGAAATTATCCCTGGCATGGTGCGTGAAGATGGCGCTATTCTTGAAATCGGAACAATTTCTTCGCAGACCGTGGCTGCTGCAATCAATCAAAAAGTCAAAAAAAGCGGACGGACTACTGGTTTGACCCGAAGCACCATCTCTGGGCTGAACGCCACGGTGAGCGTTGCTTATGATAATGAATGCGCTGGTGGTGCGGCATTCACAAAAACCTTTACTGGACAGATTGTTGTCAGCAACCGTGCCAGCAAGTTCCTCGCAAGTGGCGACTCGGGATCGTTGATGGTCGAGGACGTCAGCACCAATCCGCGTGCTATTGGACTGCTTTTTGCAGGCAGCAGTTCAACCGCCATTGCCAATCCGATCGACCAGGTGTTATCGTTCTTCGGCGCTACCATGGTTGGAAATTAAGAGTCAATATTAATTATTTAAACCGCAAAAACGTCCACTGGAGGAAAAGTGGACGTTTTTGCATTATTGCCGATTAGGAATTATGGATGGCTCTATCATTAAATATTTTCTGTTGGCAATGTTGGTCATTTTGATTGCCACATGTCAGAAAAACAAATCGGAGATCACCATGGATCAGCAAGAATTTCAGCAGGTCAAAGCCGTGATGGATTCACATGTTGATTCATTAATGGCTATTGAGGGTGTGGTGGGCGTTGCGATTGGAGCAATGGAGAATAATCGCTTATGCATTAAAGTCATGATCAAAACTGACGATCCGAATTTGCGTCAAAAAATTCCTAAGAACCTGGATGAGGTTCCAGTCGTCGTTGAGGTCACTGGGGAGATCAGAGCTTTCTAATTTGAATGTGACTATCAATCGAATCTGAATCCCTTTTGCTCGATGTTTTCACTTACCAAAGCAGTCATTGAAGCATAATCCAGAAATGACCGCCGCATGACCGATTTTCATCTGAAGTTCGATTATTTCCGAATCGCCTCTCCCTCAGATTGCCAATCGTCTGATCCGAATAATCAAGAAGTAATATAAAAATTTTACCCTCCAAATTGCAGGCCGATCGAGAAAATCCGATTTTTAAATTTTGGGTTCTTTGATTTCGTCAAGATGCCGAAAAGATATTGATTTGTAATGCAAGGAATTTCTTGGATATTGGGCAAAATTTTGATTCCTGATTGGCAATCGCCCATTGCTCAACTGCCAGATGCCCCTTTCACCATCCCACACCCATAGCGCCAAAAAAACGGTGCAACTCCTGGCGTTCTCGGAAATTGATCTCCTCGGACCAAATATCAGTGGGATTGTTGTTATCGGTGAGAATCGGAGCCTCGGTAGCTTTTGGAACGAAGCGATTGTCCCAAGCGTGGTTTCGCTGCACCACCTTCCAATGTTCATACGGATCGACATTGACGTAATCGGCTGGTTTGCCGAGCAACTCTTCGGGAAATTCCAGAGTTCGGTTCGCCGCAACAACAATGACATTCCCCAGAACATTGGGCGGCTCGTGCAATGGCAGGGCAAAAACTTCACTAAAAACCGATTTCAAAGTAGCGGCAACAGCCTTTACCAATTGGCTCTCCCATCCGATGCTTTGCACATTGATGGCAAAGACTCCATCTGGTTGAAGGTGCTGCTGGATAAGCTCGAAAAATTGCTTTGTGATCAGATGAAACGGGATCGAGCCGCTGCCAAACGCATCCATGATGATTAGATCGTACTTCTCTTCTGTCGAACGAAGAAATTGACGGCCATCCGCATGAAAGACTCGACAATCCTCACTGCGAAATCCAAAATATTTTTTCGCGATTTGGGTGACTACTGGATCAATTTCGACGGCATCCACTTTCCAGCCAGCCGCGGAGTATGAGTTGGCGATTGAGCCGCCCCCCAATCCGATGAGCAACATGCTGCCCGCACGATCGAAAAAATTCCGGTTGAGGTCCATCACTACAACGTATCCATGCTGTGGCTCAAAAAAAAGCGCAGGATTAACGATGGAATGAATCGCTCCATCAATTAGGAGGTACCGGCTTTCATTCTTATCTATCACCCGAATTTCACCATACGCGCTCTGTTCAATGCAGAGCAATCCCTGCTCTGGTTGCGGCTTCTCAGCAAAGGTTTTCCAGGAGATGAAGGTCAAGGAGATAAGGACAAAGATTTCTGCAATAAAAGGGAGTTTTGATTTTTTGCCCAAGAGCATCAAGAGCGCCGCCGTCAATAGCAGTATAAAACCGATGAATAACGTCAATCGCTGGATGCCGAAATTTGGAATGAGCCAGAACCCGGTCAATAGTGCCGCGATGACACTGGCGAGAGTTGAAATGGCATAAAGATTTCCAGCGCTCCGCCCCACCTCGTTCAGGTGGGCGGTTTTGAGTTTGATGGCATATGGGCTGATCATCGCTAATAATGTGAGGGGTGGGAAAAACAGAATTGCCGCAGCGACCAGCACCGATAGACGCAATCCTAACGGCTCAATTAGCGATAGCATGACCTTTTTGATCAATGGGATGATCAGTAGCCAGAGACCCGCACCTGCAAGCAACAGGCTCAGTCGTTCAATTTTGGCGCCTTGGTCTGCCCACCAACCTCCAATGAAATAACCAACGCTCAAAGCGGCTAATGTCACGGTAATTAGTGCCGACCAGAGAAAGATGCTGACCCCATAGAAAGGACCCAAAATACGAGTTCCGAGAATTTCCAACGCCAAAACTGATGCACCAGAGATGGCAACGACCAGGTAAAGATAGTTTCGGTTCATTCAGGATTCTCCACGGTAAATGGGCTTAAGAGATATGACGACCTGAAAATAGTTATGCCCTCCAAATATGGACGAAATTAATCATAAACTCGCCAGAATGGCCGCTCGGCTTCCCAGTTTTTCAAGACCTCTGGCGTTGGCCGAACGACCACCGCAGTGCATTCGGCGGTGACAGTACCATCAGGCAGGCGGAGTTCTGCCGCCACTTTTCGGCTGCGGTTCCCCTCACTAACGAGCCAACCAATCGCCTTGAGGGGTATATTCGTTGGAGTGAAGTTTCGGTAAGTGATGTCCAATTTCAACGTGACGAATAGATTATCAAAATTGCCATCGAGCATGACGGCTCGGCCTGCGGTTTCATCCAAAATCGCCGCCACAATTCCGCCATGCACAATGCCGGGATAGCCATTGAAATGCTCGGGAACAGTCACCGTCCCCTCGACCTGATTCGTTACTGGGTTGTTGTACCATTCCATTTTCAAGCCGAGCTCATTCTGTTTGCCGCACATGAAGCAAGTGCGCGACGAGGGTTGTTTGATCTTTTGAGTCTCCAAATTCGCCTCCGATTTATCAAATCTTCCTGATAATAATCTTAATCTGAACGATAGAAAAACTATTTGAAATGGAAAAAGTTTCTGCTAGCCTTTGAACGGTGAGATAATTGTGGAGTAACAATGGGAGCGTATATCTGAAGAATGAGCCAAAGAAATTACAGAATGATGAGAGTAATGGGGCGTAACGCTTGCCATTATTCTCATCATCCAATTTTATATATTCAGCAGATTATTGGCAACTGTATAAATTCCCTCTCAGCGTCTTTCATCCAACTTTCATTCACTTGATGAAAATTAGCTTTCTCGTTGCCCTGAAAATTATTTGCTCTTCAGACCGCACATTCATTTGACAAAAATACACGCCACTGCTCATGTTATTTTCGTGGCCATCTTTTCCATCCCACACAACATGATGACAACCGGCTTCTTTTTTCGTATCCACCAGCGTTCGGATTTCTCGTCCCATAAGGTCAAAGATCTTGAGGGTAATGTAAGCTGGCAGCGGCAAATCGTACTGAATCGTGGTTGAAGGGTTAAAAGGATTGGGATAATTCGGGCTCAGGGAGAATTCCTTTGGTAACTGCATCTGAGGGCTTGCCTCAACCTTTGTAGCAACCGGGGCACTGAATTCGGAGGTGTTTCCGCTAGTATCTATTGCCGTTGCTGTGATAAATGGCAATGGCGCCGCTCCCGATAACGCCAGAACAAAATTTCCAACAGCATCCGCGACGGTTGAGCCCAGATAGATGTGTCCCTGGCTGTTTTCATCGGCATAGATTTCAACCGTCTGTCCTGGACCAGCCGAGCCAGTTATCTTGGCAGCCGTCACTGATTGAATGGTTGGCGGAGCGAGTTCCGTGTTGCCGCCATACAAATTTTTAATTCCAGAACCAGCGTTTTGAGATATTGCGTTGCGGGTAGTACGATTCCGGATGGCGGCTGTCCCCAGAACCAGCACCCCATGCCCACCATTATGGCCGATCAAATTCTCGATCACCAGGTTATTTTGCGCCTCGCCCGAGATGTACACACCATCATTTTTGTTGCCGAGTGGCTCCCAGTCGGGATTGGTTCCGATCCAATTGTTGGCGACCACATTGCCACTTGATCCGGCGATGTAAACCCCGTAGCCGTTGCGGAAGATGCGATTGTCCACCACTTCATTGCTGTCACTTTTGTCTTGAATGAGGATGCCCTGGATGCCGTTGCCCTCAGCGCTATCAAAAGGCCGATAGGGCCCAACGAAATTGGCCAGCACCACATTGTGAGAAGAACTATCGGAGATGAAAATACCTGCTTCAGTGTTTGCTGAAATCACATTGGGTAAAGTATCCACCGGGGCAATGTGTAGGTGTCGCGTTTTGCCATGCAACCAGATGCCTAAACGATTGCCCGCAACGGATAAACCCGCGAAATCGGTACCAACGTAGCAGCCCGAGATTCTTCCGCTGCCAACACCAACCATCTCGATACCGGCATTTTTGAAGTGATTGATGATAAGCGAATAAATCTCCACATGCGGCGCAGTAGCGGTAAGCCCCGTGGCACTAGCACCGGCTTCCGTGCCGTCCAATTGGATTTCCGGCCCATGAGGATTGGTATCCTTGCCGATAAAATCCGCTTGCGAACGGCCATCAATGATCAGCCCTTCATCCGATATTCCAGGCAGTGCGCTGTCTGGGCGAATGGTCCAAACCCCGACGTCGGCATCGTATCCGGCCACTCCTTGCGGTATCTGGAAAAAGAGCGTATCGATTCCAGCACGGGCATTGGCCTGCAAGATGGCTTCACGGAGCGAACCAGGACCAGACTCCTCGGTAGTGGTCACGAGGATTGGACTGTGTGTTTGGGCTACCACAATCGCAAAGTCCGCATCGCTGGTATTGGCAGGATTACCGTCGTTCGCATCGGAGATTTTGATGCGACAATGCTCCGAAAGGGTATTTGGCACCTTCCACACATAAGCGCCGTCATTCTCGGTGGAAGCGATGATGGTGGAAAACGACATCCCGCCATCGGTCGAATATTCGATGTGCACAAGCTCGGTGAAATTGGCGCAGACCCATTCGATCCCGCACTCGGATCCTGCTGACAACTTCTCACCACCATTGGGCTGCAAGACGGTGATGCTTGGTGGGGCAATAGGAGAAATGGTAAACATTGCATCGCTAATGTCCCATGGGATGCCATCGACCGCATCTAAAATTTTGACCGCACAAGTTGTCGAGGGCGTGTTCGGAATCGCCCAGTCATAAGAGCCAGTGTTTGCGGTTGAAATGACAATGGTGGCATAGGAAGCGCCACAGTTTGTCGAATATTCGATCCGAATTGGATTATTGAGATTGGCGCTGGTCCACTTGATCCGTTGCTCGGAGCCAACGGTCCAATCCTCATTGCCATTGGGGCTAATAATGGTAATAGATTCTGTGGCAAATGGCATCATCACCGCAAAATCGGACAGATGGCCCACCGTGCCACAAATGGTATTGGCATTGACATCCAGCGAGGTGGTGACATCTTTCCATTGCCCCGATTCGTAGACCTGCAACTTAAGCCCAGCCTCTTGCTGGGGCGTCATACCGGCATTGTTGTATTGAATACAGATTTTGATATTGCCGGTGTGGGTTGCCGTGGTCGTAATCGAATAATAAGTTGGCGAGCCCGATGGTACAATCGTGAAGCCACCAGGAGGCGGCGACCCACTGTTTGAGATCGTCAACGTAGTGTTGCCAGCGCCGGTAACACCATCAAATGTCACGGTAACTCCGCTGCCCAAATTGACCTGAATGTTGGTGCCAGGGTTGGTGTTGTTCACCGGAGTGGCCGCAAAAATATTTCCGTAGAGATCAATATCGGTGGATGAAACATTGCGCTTGTCCTGCCAAACCACCAATGCCGAGGCACCGGTTGTGCTCGCCGCAATGGCTGGATAATCCGGGTCTTCATTGCCATTGGTTCTTGACAGAACGACATTCGCAAAGCCCACCACATTCTTAAACTCGGTAGTTGCCCGGATGTGATTGACTGTGGCATCATTGCTCGCTGCATTGGTTGGGGTTTCATTCCAGGCGACCATGAATTTTTGCGCAACTTTGTTGTAGACAACTTCGGGCTTCCAGCGGCCATAGTGCCAACGAACGAGCTGAATATCGGTCACCGGAAAATAGGTGTTTGTTACATTCGCTGGAGGATTAACGGCATCAATGAACGCACCCCAAACGCCACCCAAAGTCGCTGTTACGCCGGGGAGTTCGGGCCAGGGCCATTTATTATTCGTATCGTCCCACACCACCAGGAACACTGGGTTGCCGTCTTTATACCCAAAAGCGGATTGCACATAATCTGCACTGTATCCAATATACCCCTCGCCATCGGCATAACCACCGGTGGGATAACCGGTATCAAGCTTAATGGATTTAATCAGATTTCCTTCCCAATCGAGTAGCCGATGCCCTTCAGGCCACCATGATAAAAGATAACGGCCTTTGGGGGCGATCGGCGCATAAGTGAGGCAGTAGGTTGAATCGTTCGAAACCAAGAGGTCTTTAATTGATCCCAGGTTTTGCAACTCGGGATCGATTCTTCTCACATTAATGGAATGGTGTATGGTGGCAAAACTATACGCAGCAAGAAAATATTCATTGGCCAGTTCATTGTAAAGAATGCGCGGATAACCGGCATTGGTCATTAACTGCACCGCTCCGCCAATTAACTTGCCGTCATGGTTAATTCTCTGGCCAAGGATATCGCCCAAACCTTGGAAGACAACCAGGTATTCATCGGATTTAGAATTGTAAGCTGCAGACGGTTTCGCCGCCATGCCCACAATCTGAAACGGCGCTCCCAATTTTGTACCACGAAAAGAAACTCGTTGTCCCATCACCGGGCCAAGTATGTAAAAATTTCCAGCGGGAATCCATTCACTCCAAATCAACAGATATTCGTTATCGGTGGAATTATAGACTACAACAGGCTCGGTTTCTTTGTTACTGCTTTGGCGGATGGGAAAATCGCCTAAAGCAGGCAGACTCACCGTCAGGATGAGTCCCAGAGTCAGGAAAGCGAAAAAGGTTTTCATGTTTATCTCCTCCTATGATTGAAAACCTCAAACCGATCGCTGACTAATGGGCTATTTCTTGCTTTCGGCTGGGACAAAGGAAAAGCCGAGTTGCTCCAGCCACGATTGATTATCCCACATCGCCCACTCTTCTTTTACTTTCCCATGGGCAAAATGCAAAAAGCTGATACCAATAACTCTAACCTGTTTACCTGTACCAGGATATATGCCTGAATCGGTAGGAGTAGCTGTAACCGTCCAGCGCACTGCTGCCTTGTCTGAGACATAGATTTCTTCATTTACTACCAAAGTAAAGTCAGGGTAGATGGTTCGGAGTGCAGCGATATATTTTTTCAACGAGTCCAGCCCTACAATGGGTCTGGCGTTTTCATGAAAAACAATATTGGAATCTGCGACAGCCCCCAGCATTTCGACATCCCCTGTGTTCCAGATTTTCAAGTAAGCATCCGCAACGGCCTTTAGTTCTTTTGTCGCATTAGGCCGTTGACAGGCGAGCAGGCTTGCCACCCCGATCAGTAAAATGGTGATCAATGAGTTAATGAACGCTCTCATTTTTCCCTCCTAATTTCATGGTTGAAAGTTCTTATTCTAATCTTAAAAACACGAGTTTTTTCGTTTGCTGAAATCCCTCTGTTTGGAGATGATAAAAGTAGACGCTGGTTGAAAGGCCTTTGGCATCGAACACGCCTTCGCAGTTTCGGGCGGCAATTTTTCATTTACCATTATTACGACCTCATGTCACTCTGCTTCACCAATTTGACTTTTGATCGTAACTTCCTGCCATTACACCCACGACAATGATTCAAAGCAATCCAATTTTTTTTATGCTCTGGAGGGTTCATTGTCTGGTCCAATTCGGAACTTTTGGATTGTTCATGACCTAGCCAGCATAATCCTGGCATCTCAACTAAAAATGCCGATCAAAATGAACTCATTTGTTGTTCTTGACTGCGCCTACTTCCTGGTTGCGCTCTAGGTTCTGTTTCTCAAAATCAGCTATCAATATGCAGATTATTTTGGGTGTTAGGAATTTGTGCTCTAATAATTTCCGATAATGACTGGCAGCATATCATCACTTCATTTTCCGTTAATCGGATATGATGGATCTTATGGTTAGACATCCAATGGTAAAGTGTCGCAAGGCTCAATCCAGTAAGCTGTGCTGCCGTCGCTAGGGTAATTAGCTCCTGACTTCCGCAAATTGGACAACATGCAATTGCTGGAGTTTGGCCTTTTTTTACCCTTTTGTGGTATTGAATAATGTTGATTTCCTTTATTTTCTTTCTAATGATTTTCTCCTGATTTAATCAACTCCTGCTTCTATCCCATTGAACACAAAGTATATCTCTTCAAGCCATGGAATTTTTTAACAAGAAAATTTAAAAATAATTTTGATGACTTGCTTGATAAAACCATGAAAAAATTTTGAAAAAATTACGGCATGTTCGCTCTTCAAGCACATTCTATTTACTAAAATGAAAAATTATTTCTTGACAATGAAAAATTTATGTCTTAGATTTTAGCTGCAATCATAAGACGCTCTTTATATTTGGAGAACTACCGAGATCCGTATGGCTCGCAAAGGAGGAAAAAAAGTCTATCGGTTTTTCGATTTTACGATTGAA
>JAPDPQ010000022.1:90536-90814 GCA_034506395.1 candidate division KSB1 bacterium
AGATGAATTAATGAAACAGGTGTGGGCTGACACCATCGTTACCGAGGCGGCTATGGCTCACTGTGTCGAGGAAGCACGAAAAGCGCTCGGGGATATTCCGCATAATCCCCGCTACATAAGACGATTCCCCGCTTAGGCTATAAATTCATCGCACCTATTCAGAAAATCTGGCTGAACCAAGACGAGGTCGTCGAGGAAGAGTTATCGTTTCTGCAAGTCACTGTTCGGGAGGAAGAACGGGAATCACCAAAGGA
The DNA here is from genome assembly GCA_034506395.1 of candidate division KSB1 bacterium. Taxonomy (NCBI): domain Bacteria; kingdom Pseudomonadati; species Candidatus Zhuqueibacterota bacterium. The sequence continues at coordinate 90,791 of JAPDPQ010000022.1, forward strand.
GATTGGGGATTCGAAAGCAATGGC